>JANRJG010000008.1 GCA_033875315.1 Candidatus Methylacidiphilales bacterium | reverse complement strand
GCCCGAGGAGGAGCGACCGCGCATATCGGGACGAGATACGCAAGGAAGAGACGACGAAGGGGGTGGGCAGGTGCCGCCATCACCCTCTGGGCTGGGGCCAAAAAGCCGCCCCGCTTTGTTGCTCGTCGGTCACGGGTATATTTCATACCTGCTCCCTTCTCGCGCCTCGCCGGACGGCTTTTTGATCCCCAGCGCGGGTCACGCGGGTTATCCGGATAGGCTCTAAGGGCTTCTCCAAGCCCCCCCATCAAAACATCTTCGGTCCCCACTTGGTGTCATTCAGCGTCCCCTTGCCTTCGTACTCGAAGAGCTTGCTCACCGGGAAAAGCGCGATCCCCATCAATCCGCGCATGTTCACCCGCATGTTCATGTCCACCCGGTCGTTGACGTAATCATACGTACCCTTGCCAATCAGTGCGAAGGTCGTCGCCGCCACGTCCACCTTGTCCATCTGGATGACCCCGTTTTTGAAAATGTATTCCGCCTGCGCTTTGTCCGCCACGGCATAGCCGAGGTTGGGCACGATGGAATTCAGCACCTGGGAGAAACCGCCGAACATCGGGATGTCGTAGATCGCTCCCTTGGTCACCGCCATGGTGCCGAACCCGTCAATGCTCTTCATGTCATTGAGGAGGCCCCGCAGGTTGATCTGCCCACTGACGCGACCGCTGATCTCGCTGTTTCCGAAGTAGGTCCGCATGAGCGCGCCGAAATCCGCATCGGTCATTTTGGCCTTGGCCCGGTAGGGTGCTTCGGGCGTGAGGGTGATCCCCAGGTCCAGTTCCGCTTTTCCACCGAACAGCCCCACCGGCTTGCGGGGCAGGATCTTCAACTCCATGCCCTTGAAGCCCAGATCGGCGTCCAGATCCGTGAGGCGCACGTCCTTGCCCAGGAACTTGTAGTCCATGCCTTCCGGCGAAACCACATGCACCTTCAGATCGGTCAGCTTCTGGTGGTCCACATCCACCGTGCCCTCGGCCTCGGCATAGGGTGCGGCCAGGAAACGGTACGGCTGGGCGTACTCCTCCAGTTTGCTGCTGATGATCCGCGCCGTCTCCGCCAGATGCAGCCGCGCCTTGACGTTCTTCAGAACCACGATGCGGGTGCGGAAATTGTGCCGGACCGCACCGCTCCCCTCACCCTCCTCGCGTCGCAGATGCAGATCCGGCAGGTCGATCTCATCGTCCGCATAACGGAAACTGCTCCCCACCTCTTTGAGCGCTACCCCCTTGTAAGAAAAGTCGAAAGCCTGTACCCGTCCGCTGACCGTCATCCCCTCTTTTCTCAGCCCCCGCCCCTGGAAGTCGGCATGCACCACCGGTCCGTCATTCCGGAATTTGAGGCTGTCGAAAAACGGCTTGGCCCCGGAACCGAAGAGCGGGGCAAACTGCGTCGGATCGATGGTGCTGTCGAGCTTGGCCTTGAACGTCTCCTGTCCGTCGTAGAACAACTCCAGATCGGCCCGCCCCCGGCTCCCCCGCAAGGTCAGCCCGGGCACCATGATCCGCTTGCCATCGAACGACAGCGGCAGGTACAACGACTCAAAATACGCGTCCTTGACGGTGAAGTCCCGCCAGTTGGCCCGCCCGACAATCAGGTAGCGCAATCCCTCGCTCCAATCGAGATCGACCGTGCCCTCCAGACCCGGCAGGGTGCGGAAGCGCACATCCTTCAGCCATTCCCCCACCCCCCCGGGAAAGGCCGGCGCCATCAAGGACACATCGGCGTCGGCATCAAATGAAACCCGCGCCTGTTTCTGCCCCTGCGACCACGCCCCCTCGACACGAACCCCACCACGCAGGAATGCCGTCTCGAATTCAACCTGCGCCAGCCGGTTCTCATACCGGATGTCGGCCAGAATGCGCTCGCAGATCACCCCCCGCCATTCCTGCCGTTTTCCGTCCAGGACGATCCGCGCCGTGCAATCATCCATCCGGGCCAGGTTGATCCGGGCCTCGATGTCCAAATTCATCGGCCGCTCGCCCCCGAATTCGCCCAGAATTTTTTCCACCGACCGCCAGGCCGCGGCCCGGGCCCGGATCTTTTCCGCCGTCAGCGGCGCCCCCGGCTGGAACCCGGCATAATCCAACGTTCCACTGGCGTGGAGATTCAGGTTGAGCAGGCGGGCCCGGAAATCCCGCACCACCAGCTGCCCGGGCTTGAAACGCACGTCCGCATTGACCGCTTCCAACCGCACCGAGGTCTCCCCGTCCAAGGGCACCTCCAGATCCGCGCCGCTCATCGATGCCGCTTCCAGGAACGGCTCTCCCCGCCACCACGAAATCCAGTTGAATGAAAACCTCAGCTTCTCCACCAGCAAGTTCTGCGACATGTCGCGCTCCTGACGCCGGACCTGCAGGTCCTCCGCCACCACCCGCCCGAACGGGTCCAGATAGAGACGCCGGAAATCCACCGCCAGCCCCTTCTTGGCCAGTTCGTCCCGCAACCGCACCCCGATCGCTTCCGGCAGACCGTAGTACCGGAACCCCATCAACACCACCAGGACCAGCAACAACACCGCCAAAAGGCCGTAGGAGAAGAACCGCGGCCACGTCCAATGCCGGCGGCGTCCCCCAGCCTCCGCTTTCGCACCCGTCCCGCGTTTGGAAATTTCTGTGTTCATTCCGCCGAGCGCAGGCTATCGTCCAACCTTTTCAAATCGAGGAAATAGCATGGCCGAGCACCCCATCATGGAGAAAATCACCGCCCTTTGCAAACGGCGCGGCTTCATTTTTCAATCTTCCGAAATCTACGGAGGCCTCAACGGCTTCTTCGACTTCGGCCCCCTCGGCACCGAACTCAAACGCAATCTCCGCAACGCCTGGTGGACCGACATGGTCCAGCGCCGCGACGACGTCGTCGGCCTCGAATCCTCCATCATCATGCACCCCAATGTTTGGAAAGCCTCCGGCCACGTCGACGGCTTCTCCGACCCCATGGTCGATTGCAAGGTCTCCAAACAACGCTTCCGCGCCGACCAGATCTTCTTCGCCCCCGTCATCATCGACGGCACCACCCACGGCTACGTCTCCCTCCTCGAAAACGAACGCGTGCAGGAGGACCTCCAAGCCGCCGCCGAAACCTACAAACGCAAGAAAGCCCTCCAAGGCACCCTCGCCCCCGTCCAAGTCCGTTGCTTCACCGAGGCCACCGCCGACGAAATCCCCCTCATCCCCTCCCCCGCCACCGGTGAGCCCGGTTCCCTCACCCCGCCCAGAGATTTCAATCTCATGTTCGAAACCCAGGTCGGCGCCCTCAAAGACGAATCCTCCACCGCCTACCTCCGCCCCGAAACCGCCCAGGGCATGTTCGTCGACTTCAAACCCGTCGTCGACACCGGCCGCGTCAAACTCCCGTTCGGCATCGCCCAGATCGGCAAAAGCTTCCGCAACGAGATCACCCCCCGCAACTTCATCTTCCGTTCCCGCGAGTTCGAACAAATGGAGATGGAATACTTCATCCATCCCGAAGCCGACTGGAAGAAAATCCACCGCGAGTGGATCGACTGGTGCAAAAACTGGCTCATTTCCATCGGCATCCCCGCCGACTTCCTGAGCGAATACGACCACCCCAAGGAAAAACTCGCCTTCTACTCCCGCGGCACCACCGACATCATGTTCCGTTACCCCTTCGGTATCCAGGAACTCTGGGGCATCGCCGCCCGCGGCGACTACGACCTCGGCCAGCACGCCAAGCACAGCGGCAAACCCCTGGAATACTTCGACGAAGCCACCAAGCAGAAATTCCTCCCCCACGTCATCGAGCCCGCCGTCGGCGTCGACCGCATCCTGCTTGCCGTCCTCGTTGCCGCCTACGCCGAAGAAACCGTCACCGACGATAAAGGCCAGAGCGAAGTCCGCACCGTCCTCCGCTTCCACCCCCGCATCGCGCCGGTCAAGGTTGGCATCTTCCCTCTCCTCAAGAACAAACCGGAACTCGTCGCCCAGGCCCGTGAAATCGAGACCACCCTGCGCCGCCACATGGCCGTCTTCTACGACGAATCCGGAGCCATCGGCCGCCGCTACCGCCGCCAGGACGAGATCGGCACCCCCTTCGGCATCACCGTGGACTTCGAAACCTTGGAAGGCGCCAAGGAAGGTCCCTATGCCGGCCAGACCGGGACCGTGACCCTGCGCCACCGCGACAGCATGAAGCAGGAACGCATCCCCATCGCCGACCTCCCCGGATACCTCCTTCCACAAATAGCCTAACCTAAATAGGGTTCGGTCTTTAACTTCCACCTTGTAGACGGGGAATCCTTTCCCTTTCCCCGTTTGCCCTTGGCTCATGACCGTCGGCTATCAGCTGTCAGCTCTTAGCTCAAAATTCTCCGCTCCCGAAGCCGGAATCCTTCTCGTTTCAGGTTTCAGGTTTATTCCGCCCTCCGCCCTCTGCCTTACACGGCACTCAATGGGAGCATGGCTTGTAAAGCAGGCAAAATCCTTTAACATAGCGATCAGGGCACCGGGCTCCCCTCATCCCAATGAACTTAACGTCTCTAAACCCTCTTTTCTTGGTGGCGATCCTTCTCATTGCCCCGGGCACCACCAGTTGGGGGCAGTTGACCCGCATCCCCAACAACACGCTCAGCATGCCCCTCGCACCCCCCCCTGTCGGATCCTACTACTGCCAGGATGCCTATACCGGCTTCACGCTGCCCATCGCCCTGGCCAGCCCTCCCGGAGAAACCGACCGCCTCTTCGTCGTCGAACGGAACAAGGGCATCCAAGTCCTCGATCTCTCCTCCGACCCGGCCAGCAGACAGCTTTTTCTCGATTGCAATGCCTTGATGGGCCCCGGCGAATCCCTCGCCACCGATGGGGAATGCGGCCTGCTAGGCTTGGCTTTTCATCCCGAGTTCGCCAGCAACCGCACGTTTTTCATCTTCTACAGCTTTTTCCGCGATGGGAAGCGCTACCAGCGCGTCGCACGGCTCCAAGCCTCCGCGTCAAACCCGAATACCGCCGACCCGGCCACGCTCGCCCCCGTCCTGACCCAACTCGACGAGGCCAGCAACCACAACGGCGGGGATCTGCACTTCGGCCCGGATGGATTCCTCTACATCTCCCTGGGTGACGAGGGAGGGCAGAACGACCAGCTCGACAACAGCCGGTGGATCGACCGGGATTTTTTCTGCGGAATCCTCCGCATCGACGTCGACCGCAGGAATGTGGGCCTTATTGGCGGCAGTGTTGAACCCAACGCCCATCCGTCGATCAACCTCGATTCCAACAACAAGGCCCGTTACGCCATCCCTTCCGACAATCCCTTCCTTCCCGGTGCCACCGGAGCCATCTCCAATCCCCTCGGGAACGGCGCCTATCCCAAGAAGGGCGCGATCAGTGCCTCCAAGATCCGGACGGAGTTCTGGGCGGTGGGCTTCCGCAACCCCTGGCGTTTCAGCTTCGATCCTGACACGGGACGACTCCTGGCCGGCGATGTCGGCAGCAACAGCCGGGAGGAAATCGACCTCGTCGCCCGTGGCGGCAATTACGGCTGGCCCTTCCGCGAGGGCCTGATCGCTGGCCCCCGTTCCAATCCGCCCGCAAACCCAGGTAGTCCCCGGATCAACCCGGTCTTCGACTACGACCGCAGCCTAGGATACAGCGTCACCGGTGGAAGGGTCTACCGCGGCACCAACCTCCCGGAACTCTACGGTTCCTACATCTTCGCCGACTTTGGATCCGGCCGTGTCTTTGCCCTGACCGATGCGGGAAACGCCACCTGGACATCACGGCAGTTGATGAATACCGAAACCGGCACGGTGGCTTTTGGCACCGACCCCGGCAACGGCGATCTCCTGCTGGTCAACATCAACGCCGGAAAAATCCGCCGCCTGATGGCCACACAGACCGGGGGCAGTCCCCTGCCCGTCCGGCTCTCGGACACCGGTGCCTTCCGCGACCTCGCCACCCTGGACGTCCAACCGGGCATCGTGGGTTACACCCCGAAAGTTCCATTCTGGTCCGACTACGCTATCAAGACGCGCTGGTTCTCCATCCCTTCGCCATCCCCAACCTTCGGCTTCAATCCGGACAGCGCATGGTCCCTGCCCTCTGGGAGCGTCTGGATCAAACACTTTGAAATCGAAACCACGCGCGGCAACCCCGCCACCCGGCGGCGCTTGGAGACCCGCTTCCTGGTCAAGAATGACTCCGGAGCCTACGGTGTTACCTACCGCTGGCGCCCAGACCAGAGCGACGCAGACCTGGTGCCCGACTCCGGCCAGACGGAATTCCTCGATATTGATGTGGACGGAACGGTCCAAACGCAAAAGTGGCGCTACCCGGCACGGAACGAGTGCATGCAGTGCCACACCCCGCAGGGCGGCTACGCCCTGGGATTCAACACGCGCCAGTTGAACACGCCCCACGCGTATCCAGAGGGAACCGCGAACCAGATCGAGGCCCTCCGCGACGCGGGCTACCTGGCCGGTGCCCCCACATCCGTGGAGGACCTGCCCACACTGGCCCAGCCGGACGATGAGGCCCGGAGCGTTGAATTCCGTGCACGTTCCGCCCTCCAGGTCAATTGCGCCCAGTGCCACCAACCCGGCGGCCCAGCCCCCACCAACTGGGATGCCCGGATCTCCACCCCGCTGGCCGACGCGGGCATCCTCAACGGATCACTCTCCAACAATGGCGGCAATCCCAACGCCCGGGTCCTCGTTCCCGGTTCCACGGCCAACTCCATGCTCCTCACCCGCCTCCGGGCCCCCTCCAGTCCCTCACGCATGCCGCCCTTGGGCAGCCACGAACTGGACCGGAGCACCATCGATTTGGTCACGCGCTGGATCAGCGGCGATGCCCAGGGCCGCCTGATCAATCCGATGGAACTTGATGGGGATTACTATCCCTACAATACCACCTACTGCCTGGCGAACAGCATCCTCGAGCCCTTCTCCGCCGGGGGTTACCAAAAACTGACCTACCGCAGCCCGGGCAACATCCGCATCCACTGGAATAATCCCGACGCCGCCGGCTACGGCTTCCCCCACATCAAATGGGGCAACCAGCCCGGACAGTTGCCGGGTGGCGTGCGGGCCCCGGGCATGGGCTTGCCCGCAAACACCAAAAAGCAACTCACCGTCCATTTCTCATGGGCGCAAAATGCCGCCAACGGATGGTATCATTCACTCATCAATATCTGGTGCTTCCCCACTATCGACGAGGATTGGAACGAAAGATACTGCGAGATCATGATCGTGCCCTGGAGCAACATCCCCGGCGATTTCAACAACAGCCTCTGGAAGCGACAGGGCACCTTCTCCACGGCTTCCACCACGTGGACCGTCCTGAAGAACCAGGAGCAGAACACGGTTTGCTATCGGAACGACGGCCCCCAGAAACAGACCACCCAGTTCGACATCATGCCTTTTGTCCGGGACGCGGTGGCCCGGAAATACCTTCCCAAAAAATACTTCGTCTGCGAGATCAACACCGGCTTCGAGATCCAATCCGGCACCGGCGACTTGACCATCGTGAAATACACCGTCACCGGCCCTTGACCATTGGTCAACCACAGAGGACGCAGGGCACACAGAGCGGGCGGATCGTGACAATCCTCCATGCAAAAGTTCACGGGTCCATGGGGCGGATGACTTCGTGTTCTTCTGCTCGAAGGTATCCCCGGTTTTCAGTTCTCAGTTGGCTGAAATAAAAACTGCTCCCCGCCTTGCTTTGTTAGCTTTGTTACCTTCTGTTCAGCACTTCCTGTTTTCAGTTTGCGGTTTTCGGTTTCCAGTTGGCTGAACCAAACCAAAGGCCTTGCTTCGTTACTTCCGTTACAACCACTCGTTGCCCTCACCGTGCAGCGGGGGTCGCCCCTTCCGCCGCCAGATCGGCGCGGAGGCGGGTGGCCAGGTCTTCGGGCTGGGCGCGCGCGGGCAGGTAGCGGATCTTTGCGATTTTCTACGCGGCGCCGTCGGGCTGGAGGTCGAGGACCACCACATCCGGTTCGACTCCGGGCGGATACAGCAGTTCGACCATCACCCGCGTAGTGCCTTTGGCCGCCTTCCCCTCCCTGGGGTTCGTTTCCCCGGCGACGGTGTAGATCCGGTGGCGCTCGGGGGCATCGGGACCGGCCAGGAGCAAGGGGTAATCGGCAAACGGGGGCTTTTCGTCCGGGGCTTTCTTTTCGTGCGCCTTGCGCACCGCCACGGCCTGGCGGATGAGGGCGGCCAGTTCCGGCACGGCCAGCCGCGCGGCCCGCTCGGAGGGATAATGGGCCTCATCGCGCGGGTTGCGGTAGAGCGCGTCGACCCAGGCGGTCGCGGTCAGCGCCGGTTCGGCGGCCAGGCGGTTGCCGAAGGCACCGAGGGTCAGGGTGAGCAGCAGGAGGAGGAGTGCGGGAAGGTGTTTCATGGGAGGATGAAGGGGATTTTTTCAGAAGGCCCAAGAAAGACCAGCGGCAAGTGGGGTGTTCGGGTCGGGGGGAAGGTTTCTGGGTCATATATGACCCAGACGACCGATTGTACTTATGGACTTCAGGGAGCTTGTCCGGGCTGCCTCCTATAATCCAGCCGAGCGCGGGTCATGCGCTCGCGCAGGCCGCCTTTTTGGAAGAAGTCCCGCTCCAAGCGCTGGATCGAAGGAGCGCGGGCGTCCCGCCTGCTGGAGCGGACGTCCCGTCCGGTCCCGATTCTCAAAGGCAGCGGGTTGCGCGGGACGCACAACCCCACAGGCGGGACGCCTGCGCTCCTCCAATCCAATAGGACTTATGCCTTGGTATAGACCTCGGCACCCCGTTCCACAAATTCCTGGGACTTCTGTTCCATCCCGGCCTTCAGGGCCTCTTCTTCAGTCAGGCCCTGCTCGGCGGCGTACTTCCGGACATCCTCACTGATCTTCATACTACAGAAGTGCGGGCCGCACATGCTGCAGAAGTGGGCGCTCTTGGCGCCTTCCTGGGGAAGGGTCTCATCATGGAATTCCCGGGCGGTTTCGGGATCCAATCCGAGATTAAACTGGTCCTCCCAGCGGAACTCGAAGCGCGCCTTGCTGAGGGCGTTGTCGCGGTATTGGGCGCCGGGGTGGCCTTTGGCCAGATCGGCGGCGTGGGCGGCGATCTTGTAAGTGATGACGCCGTCTTTCACATCTTTCTTGTTCGGCAATCCCAGGTGTTCCTTGGGCGTGACGTAGCAGAGCATGGCACATCCATACCAACCGATCATGGCCGCGCCGATGCCCGACGTGATATGATCGTAGCCCGGGGCGATGTCGGTGGTGAGCGGTCCGAGGGTGTAGAACGGGGCCTCGCCACACCATTCCAACTGCTTGGCCATGTTTTCCTCGATCATGTGCATGGGGACGTGGCCGGGGCCTTCGTTCATGACTTGGACGCCCTTGGCCCAGGCGCGCTTGGTCAGCTCGCCCTGCACTTCCAACTCCCCGAACTGGGCCTGGTCGTTGGCATCCGCGATGGAACCGGGACGGAGTCCGTCGCCGATGGAGAAGCTCACGTCATAGGCGGCCATGATGTCGCAGATGTCGTCCCAATGGGTGTAGAGGAAATTCTCCTTGTGATGGGCCAGGCACCACTTGGCCATGATGCTGCCGCCGCGGCTGACGATCCCGGTCATGCGCCGGGCGGTCAGGGGGACGAAGCGGAGGAGCACTCCGGCGTGGATGGTGAAGTAGTCCACGCCCTGTTCGGCCTGCTCGATGAGGGTGTCGCGGAACAATTCCCAGGTCAGGTCCTCGGCCTTGCCGTTCACTTTCTCCAAGGCCTGGTAAATCGGCACGGTGCCGATGGGGACCGGGCTGTTGCGCAGGATCCACTCGCGGGTGGCGTGGATGTTCTTGCCGGTGGAAAGGTCCATGACGGTGTCGGCCCCCCACTTGGTGGCCCAACGCATTTTTTCGACTTCTTCCTCAATGGACGACGCGACGGCGGAGTTGCCGATGTTGGCGTTGATCTTCACGAGGAAATTGCGCCCGATGATCATGGGCTCGAGTTCGGGGTGGTTGATGTTGGACGGGATGATGGCGCGACCGGCGGCCACCTCGCTGCGGACGAATTCCGGGGTGATTTCCTTCGGGATGCGCTGGGGGAAGCGGTTGAAAATACCCGGCGTGTAGGGGCTCTGCCCCAACTGCGAGGACCCGGCGTGCTGTTTGCTCAGATCGTTGCGGACAATATCCTCCGACATCTCGGCGATCCTGGCCCGGCCGAGGTTCTCACGGATGGCGATGAATTCCATTTCCGGCGTGATGATGCCCTGGCGGGCATAGTGCAACTGCGTGACCACCTTGCCGAGCCGGGCCCGCAGGGTGCGGCGGCGACTGGCGGTCAGGCCGGGGAATTCGACCAGGCGGTTCTTTTCCGCCTGGCTGGCGAACTCGGCGTGCTTGCCGGAGAGATAACCATTGTCCTGCGGTTTGACCTCGCGACCCTCGTATTCCTCGACATCCCCCCTCGCCCGGATCCATTCCGCACGCAGCGCAGGAAGGCCTTCCTCGGATGTGCCGCTGAAACCCGGATCACCCCAGGGGCCGGAGCAATCGTAGACCCGGACGGGTTCGTTGGCCTCGATTTCCCCGTTGAAGGATTTGGTCGGCGAAAGGGCGATCTCGCGCATGGGCACGCGGACGGTGGGGTGGAGCGTGCCCTGGACATAGACGCGGGTGCTGTTGGGGAGTTGGGTGCTGCTGTGGGGTTCGGTGTCGGCGGGCTTGGCGATCATGGTGTTTTCTTTCCAACCGATGCGCACCTGCCTCCGTATGAGCGAACGAGCCTCCGGCTCCCTCCCTACGGCGGCATGATCCGCATCAGGTTCGTCGGGTCATCGGGCGGGCGCCCCGAACTCTCAGCCCGCCGCGGCGGACTCCCCTCGCCTTTGAAACTATCCCGGCAGGGAGGGCGTGCAAGAGGCATTTTGGGGCCCGCGAAATACGCGAAAGGACGCGAAATTTACAATTCGGGAGGCAGGGACCTCAATGAAGTCAGGGCCAGGCGTTCGTACTCCACTTTGGGGTGGTGGCCGAAGTTCACCAAAAGCCCCAAAGGAAAGGGACCGGCATGAAGGTAATTTAAAACCTGGGCACGATGCTCATCGCACAGTGCGGAAACCGCTTTCAACTCCACGACCAACTTCCCATAGCACAGCAGATCTGGCTCATAGGATGACTTGAGTGGCCTGCCTTTATAAGACAGCGGCAGCTTGGGTTTGGCGGTAAAGGGCACACGCCGTTCGTGCAGCTCCATTTCCAAGCATTCCTCTTTGAGAATCAGATCCTTCATTTTTTCGCGTCCTTTCGCGTGTTTCGCGGGCTACAAACCGAATTTGCGTTTCAATTCATCGCGGCTGAGAAGGATCATGGTCGGTCGTCCACCGGGACAGGTGTAGGGCAGGTGGCAGCGGTGGAGATCGGCCAACAAACGCTCGACTTCAATCGGCGACAGCTCGGATCGCAGACGTGCGGTGTGCCGGGCCATGACCTCGGCCAGTCGTTCATCGTGGGCATTGCCGGAGCGCGATGCCCGGCCGGTCTGCATGAGGTCGTGGAGAACATCGCGGAAGAAATCCCCCACGTGCTGGGTTTCGACGCTGGCTGGCACCGCATCAATGAGGAACGTGTTGCCACCGAGCGGGGCCAGTCCGAAACCGACCGATTCCAGCGCCGCGCTCTGTTGGCGGGCGCAGGCGGCCTCGGCGGGGGAAAGCTCGAGGGTCTCCGCCACCAACAAGCGCTGGCTGTGGGGGTCTTGGCGGGAAAGACGGTCGGCAATCTCCTCGAAGAGGATGCGTTCACGTGCGGCCTCCTGATCGATCAGGACGATCCCCTGCGGATTTTCCGCCATGATGTAGCGACCGAGCATGATCCCAACCACCCGGAGATCGTGGTTTTTTTCCTCCGGCCCCACTTCCGCAGGAGCAGAGGGGGAAGGAAAAGCGGTCTCCACCGGCAAGCTGTGGACGGACGGAGGTTCCGGCAGCGGGGAGGCGGCGAAAAGGGCGACTTGACGGGCCCGGGGACTGGCGGGTTGGGGTTGTTCCACGGGTCTGTGCAGACCCTGTTCCATTTCCACCGAGGCCGGGGCCGTTCCCGTGCGGTGCAGTACATCGCGAATCGATGTCGCCACAAAATCCTTCACCCTCAGTTCATCACGGAAACGGACCTCGCGCTTGGCCGGGTGGACATTGACATCCAGGGTGGACGGGGGGACTTCGAGGAACAGGACCAGGACGGGGAACCGGCCCCGGACCAGGGCCTGCTGGTAACCTTCGAGCACGGCGAAGTTGATCCCCGGACTGTGGACCGGGCGTCCGTTGACGAAGAGGTGGTGGTCCTGGCGGTTGCTGCGACTGATCCCGGGCTTGCCGATCCACCCGGTGAGCTTCATGCCCCCCTCCTCTGCCACCAACGACAGCAGGTCGCGCATGAACCCGGCACCGAGCAATTGCCGCACCCGTTCCTCCTTGTCTCCAGCAGGAGGCAAACGCAGAACTTCGCGTGAGTCCTGGCGGAGGGTGAAACCGGTTTTCTCATGGGCCAGAGCGGCCAGGCGGACGACCTGCTCGATGTGGGCCCACTCGGTGGCATCGGATTTGAGGAATTTACGCCGACCGGGGACGTGGTGGAAAAGGGCACGCACCTCGATGGAAGTGCCAACGGCACAACCGGCCTCGCGCACTTCCTTGATTTTGCCGCCGTCCACCAACACCTCCGTACCGGCCACATTGCCCGGTTCGCGGGTGAGGAGGCGGAATTTGCAGACCGAAGCGATGCTGGGCAGGGCCTCGCCGCGGAAGCCGAGGGTGGTGACCCCCTGGAGGTCGTCGGCCGATCGCAATTTGCTGGTGGCATGGCGTTCGAGGCAAAGGAGGGCGTCGTCGCGGCCCATGCCGCAACCATCATCCGTGATGCGGACCAGGCTCTTGCCACCGCCCTCGGCATCGATTTCGATGCGGGTGGCCCCGGCATCCAGGCTGTTTTCCAGCAATTCCTTGACCACGGAAGCCGGGCGCTCCACGACCTCGCCCGCCGCGATGCGGTTGGCGGTGATGTCGTCGAGGACGCGGATACGGGGAGGCATGGGGAGCTTTACCGCAAAGTTCGCGAAGAGCGCGAAGCCGTGCAGGTGGAATTATTCCGGACGAACGCCGAATTGGAGAAGGAGGCGGTCGAGATCGGCTTCATTGAAATACTGGATTTCCAGGTGGCCCTTTTTGCCCGAGCCGACGAGCCGGACCTTGGTGCCAAGGGAACGCTGGAGACGGAGTTCGATGTCGCGCCAATCGGCGGCGGCGGGCTTGGTTTTTTTCCCGGAGGACTTGCCCCCGGACTTGAGGAGGGCTCGGACCAGGGCCTCGGTGGCGCGGACGGAGAGGTCGCCCTGGACGACGGATTTGGCGGCGCTGTCCTGGAGGGCCGCCGTGGGCAGACCGAGGAGGACCTTGGCGTGGCCGGAGGAGAGTTTGCCTTCGCCCACCAGGGTGCGGACGGAAGTGCTGAGGTTGCGCAGGCGGAGGGCGTTGGTGACTGCGGTGCGGCTTTTCCCCACGCGCTCGGCGACTTGCTCCTGGGTGAGGTGGTGCGACTCAATCAACCGGGCGTAGCCGTCGGCTTCTTCCATCGGATTGAGGTCGGCGCGGATGAGGTTTTCAATCAGGGCCTCTTCGGCGGCCTCCTGGTCGGTCTTCTGGCGGACGACGACGGGGACTTCCTTCAGGCCGGCCAGGCGGGCGGCGCGCCAGCGACGTTCCCCGGCGATGAGCTCGTGTTTGTTGCCCACACGCCGGACCACGAGGGGCTGGATGATGCCATGTTGTTGGATGCTGGCCGCAAGTTCGTCGAGGTGCTCGGCGGTGAAGGTGCGGCGGGGTTGGAACGGGCTGGGGACGATGGTGTCCAATCCGACCTGTCGGATGGATTCACCGGGTTCGAGGGCGACCGGAGTGACGGCGGCGGCGTTGCCGCCGATGAGGGCGCCCAATCCCTTGCCCAGTGCGTTGCGTGCCATAGCGGGAAATCGTACGGGGTCGGGCCCGATTAGGCAAGGATGGCCACCTGTTAAATCTCCAAAAACTTGGGGGTGCGGGTCAGATTGCGATGGCCGGTCCGGGTCACCGTGACCAGATCCTCGATGCGCACGCCGCCGGTTTCCGGGTAGTAGAGTCCCGGTTCGACCGTCATGACATGCCCGGCCTTGAATTTGCCGGCGGCGAAGCGTGGAGGCTCATGAATTTCCAAGCCGAGGCTGTGCCCGGTGCCATGGAAGAAACCGACCCAGCGGCCTTCCCGTTGCTCGGTCGGGTAGCCTTCTGATGTGAAGAAATCCTTCACCGACTGGTGCAACTTGGCCCCGTCCACACCGGCCTTGATGGCACGGAGGGCCTTCTTCTGGCCGGCGAGCACCGTGGCGTATTGCCGTCGCAAAGCCTCGGAAGCCCGCCCCTTGACCACAGTGCGGGTGAGGTCGCCGAAATAGCCACTGCTCTGGTCACGGGGAAAAATGTCAAGAATGAGGGCTTCATGGGCTCTCAAAGGCCCGTGACCGCGTTCGTGTGGGTCACAACCCTGCAAGCCGCCAGCCACGATGGTATGGCCGGGGATTCCCCCGGCCCGCACCACGGCAGCATCAATCTCACCCCGCAGGATTTCCGAAGTCAGTGCGCGCCCATTCCAGCGCAACAGGCGACGGTTTCCCTCAGAGCAGGCGCGGAGCACTTCGAAGGCCCGGGCCATACCGGCTTCCGCCTGTCGCTGGCCACGGATGATCGCGCGGACTTCTTCTTCGGTTTTGATTTCTCGCCCGGGAAAAAAAGGGCCATCAACGATCTCCACACGTATCTTCTCGCTGCGGAGAAACTCCACCAATCCCGCCTCCGTCCAATAAGGGACCTCGACCGTCCGGATGCGGCGGGAACGCAACAAGGCCGCAATCGAATGGAGAAATCGCCCAGCCGCGGCAGCGGGCGGACGTTTGAGCAGCGCCTCCACCTGGGACTGCTCCATCACTTCATCCAGCCGGGCTTGGCCGCGGGCGCGATCCACTTCCAATGCACTGAAGACTCCCAGGGTCTTGCGACCCGTCTGCAGCCAGACAAAAGGATCGGGAACAAACATGCGGGTGGCGTATAACAAGTCGGCAGAGTGTTCACTGGCACCGATCATCAGTCGGGCGGGGAAGGATTGCGGCATTCCACAAAAATAGACTCGCCCTCCTGCTTGGCAACGACTTCTCAGTGCTTCGGCTTCCTGTTGGGGTTCGTGGCTGCGCTGAGAAAGGTCTTGGACTGGCCGTCCGGCTCCGGTTCAATGATGGCCCATGAGCGCCCAATTGATTGACGGAAAAAAAATAGCCGCCGAGATCCATGCTGAAACCGCCGGGCGCGTGGCGCGTTTGAAGGAACGGGGCATCCAGCCGCACATCCAATTCATGCGCGTGGGCGATGATCCCGCCTCCAAGGCCTATGTGGGCATGAAGGACAAGAAAGCGGCCGAGTTGGGCATCAGGGCCTCGACCCGGCTTTTCCCCGAGGGCACGGGCGAGGACGAATTACTGGCCGCCATCCGCGAAGCCAACGCCAACCCGGCCATTCACGGCATTCTGGTCCAGGCTCCCATTCCGGGGATTTCACAAACGGTCGTCTTTTCCACCCTTTCCCCGGACAAGGACGTCGACGGCTTCCATCCGGTGAATTTTGGCAAGTTGCTCCTGGGTGATCCGGACGGCTTCCGCCCCTGCACGCCAGCGGGGGTACAGGAATTGCTCATCCGCAGCGGCATTAAGACCGCCGGCGCCCATGTCGTCGTGCTCGGACGGGGCAACATCGTCGGCAAACCCATGGCCGCCATCCTTTGCCAAAAGGACAAACACGCCGACGCCACCGTGACCCTGGCCCATTCGCGCACCCGCGACATCGCCAGCCTGGTCAGACAGGCCGATATCATCGTCGCCGCCATGGGTCAGGCGGAATTCGTCAAGGCCTCGATGGTCAAGCCCGGTGCCGTCGTCATGGACGTGGGGGTCAACCGGGTCGAGGACCCATCATCGGCCAAGGGATACAAACTGGTCGGCGACATCGATTTCGCCGGAGTGTGCGAAGTGGCCGGCCATGTCACCCCGAATCCGGGCGGCGTCGGTCCGATGACCATTGCGCTCCTGATGGCCAACACAGTAACGGCGGCCGAGCGCGCCACGCGCTGAGTCTCCCCAGCCCCCTACGGCCCAGGCCAAATGCAGCGGCCGCGCAGGTCAGGGTACCGTTGCTGCCTTTCGGCCCTGGCGGGGTTCGTCCGCCTCCGCGCCGCCACATCTGGTTGCCCCAAATCTAGCCGCCGCTTCCCGCGGAACAAGGTCAAACCGGCTGATAAACCGTGTCGCGCTGCACCGGGACAAAACCGGCCTCGCGGATGGCCTGCTCCAGACTGTGACGGGTCTGGGCGGCGGGAGTCTTGGCCCCGGCCATGTGGAAGATCTTTTCCTCCGCGATGGTTCCGTGCAGGTCGTCCACCCCGTAGCTCAACGCCACCTGGGCCAGTCCCAACCCGGTGCTGATCCAGTAAGCGGTGAGATGGTCGAAGTTGTCCAAGAAGAGGCGGCACATGGCGAGCATGCGCAATTCCTCCAAACCCGAGATACGGCGAAGGTGGGCAAGCTCATTGTTCTCCGGTTCGAATGCGTAGGGCACCAGGGCGGTGAAGCCACCGGTTTCGTCCTGCAAATCGCGCAACAGTGCCAAATGCTGGAAGCGTTGCTCGACGGTTTCCACATGGCCATAGAGCATGGTGCAGGTGCTGCGCTGTCCGAGTTGGTGCCAGGTGCGGTGGACTTCGAGCCATTCCTCCGCCGACTCCTTGCCGCGGCAGATCCGGTCGCGCACACCGGCATCGAAGATCTCCGCCCCTCCACCGGTCAGGGCATCCAAACCGGCCTCGCGCAGAGCTTCCAGGGTTTCACGGATGGATTTTTTGTACACCCGTTCGGCCAGGTGGCGGATTTCAATGGCGGTGAAGGCCTTGAGACTGAGGGCCGGGTCGAGGGCCTTGAGGGCATGCAGCATGCCGGTGTAGTAACTGAACGGGAGGCTGGGATGGAGGCCACCCACGATGTGGATCTCTGTGATGCAGTCAGCCAGCGACTCCCGGGCTTTTTCCACCATTTCCGGGATGGCGAATTCGAAGGCATCCGGGTCGCGCTTGCGGCGGTAAAAGGAACAGAATTGGCAACTGAGGATGCAGACATTGGAATAATTGAGGTAACGGTTGAGCACGTAGCTGGCCCGGTTGCCGTTCTTCTGTTGGCGCACCCGGCTGGCCAGACGTCCCAGTTCCTCGAGCGGGGCGGACTGGTAAAGATGCACGGCCTCGGCAACGGACAGACGTTCCCCCGATTCTGATTTCCGGATGATGTCGTTCAGTTCCATGGTCTGTGGGGTGTCGCGAGGGTCAGAAGAATACATCTAAGGCCGTGCCGGACAAAAGCAAAAGGCCCACCACGGCATTGACGGCGAAAAAGGCACGGTTGATCGAAGTGGGGTCGCCTTGGCGGCTCAGCCGGTGTTCGTAAACCAAGGCAACCACGCAGGCCAGCCAGGCAACAAGGTAGATCCAACCGAAACCCGCCCACCAGCCGAAGACCAAAAAGAGGACTGCCGCCATCCCGTGCAACCCGACCGCCAGCCGGAGGGCAGCGGTCAAGCCGTAGCGCGCCGGGAAGCTGTGCAGGCCCGCCTTGCGGTCGAACTCCATGTCGAGGGTGGCATAGATGAGATCGAAGCCGAAGACCCAGCAGAGCACCCCCATCGCCAGAAGATAGGGCGCCGGGGACCATAACTCACCGCTCACCGCCGCCCAGGCCCCCATGGGGGCGACCGCCAGGGCCAGGCCCAGGAACAGATGAGCGTAGGCAGTGAATCGTTTGCAGAGGGAATAAAAAGAAATGATGCCAATCGCGACCGGTGCCAGCACCAGGCAAAGGAGGTTGAGTTGCCAGGCGCCGAGAACAAATACAGCCACCGAAACCACCCAGGCCGCACGGGCCAGGGGTTTGGGCACGAGGCGGTGACGGTCCTGGGTTCGCGGGTTCAACTGGTCGATGTCCCAATCGGCCAGGCGATTGAACAACATGGCCGCGGTGCGGGCGGATACCATGCAGAGCAGAATCCAACCCACCACGGGCCATGGGGGAAGTCCGCGGGCGGCCACCAGCATCGAGACGAGCGCAAACGGAAGGGCAAACACCGTGTGGGAAAGGCGGATGAAACGTCCGAAGCGCAGCCAAACAGGCTCGGATGGGGCCGCTTCGGCCTCCGCTTGGGCCTGGTTTGACGCATGCATGGGCCAACCAACATACGCGGGAATCGCATCGAGCAAAGCGGATTGTCGTCAGTCCTCCACCCGGGGTTCTTTCCAGCGGGCCACCAAGTCATGTGTTATCCCCAAATGGTCAAGGATGCGTGCCACCACGGTGTCCACCACTTCCTCCACGCTGGAGGGCCGGCCGTAGAAGGAAGGGATGGCGGGCAGAACCAGCGCTCCGGCCTCGAGCACCGTGACAATGTTGCGCGCCTGGATGAGGTTCCACGGCGTCTCGCGCGGAACGAGGATGAGTTTGCGCTTTTCCTTGAGAAACACATCGGCCGCACGGGTGATCGTGCTGTCGGAATAGCCATGGGCGATCCGTCCAACCGTGCCCATCGAACAGGGAACCACCACCATGGCATCGAATCGGGCCGAGCCGCTGACGAAGGGCACCTGCATCGTCCGGTCGGAGTGGACCGTGAATCCTTCCGGAATGGCCAGCCCGCCGGTTTCCGCCTCGGCCACCTCGCGGGCATGGCTGCTCAAACAAACATGGATTTCATGGCCGGCCCCGTCCAACAACGCCAGAAGGCGCTGGGCGTAGAGCGAGCCGCTGGCCCCGGTGATGGCGACGACAATTTTCACAAAGCCAGAATAAGGGCAATCCGCTGCTTGGCCAACCGGCTTTCCAAATGATCAGAACTGCGTCGTGACCAGGAAAGAAATCATGTGTTCCACGAGGGACTCATCCCGGCCGCTTCTGCCATATTGGCTCTCGTCCGCCATGGCGTATTCCGCCGTGAAACGGGTGGAAGGATCGATCTGCACATCCTGTCCCGCGCCAACGAAAACCTTCTCCTGGCCGGAAACCTCGGTTCCATCGGGATCCGTGCGCTCCCACTGCTCCCAGCGCGCGTGAAGGAAGGTGGAGAGATCGGCATCGTGCTTGAGATCGCCCCGCAAGAAAACGCGGCTGTGCCCGCTGTCCCCTCCGGCCTGTTGTTGGCTGTCAAGCGATAGACCCCCGGTGAGCTGGAAGATGGGGTCCGGGGTCCACTTGCCCCGTAATTCGTAGAGCAACCGCTCCTCCTGCCGTATCCATTGCGGGCGATCTTCCTCCTCCCATGCCGTTCCCCCGTAGAGGCTGAAGAGCGGCGTCAACCGCCAGTCCAGCCCCGCCTCCCGCCGGAGGATCTCACGGTCGTCCCATGATCGCTCCTGGTGATCCTGTTGGAGGATCTTCCCTCCGAGCCGCAGTTTGAGATTCGGGGTCCCCAACTGCTGCGAAACCGAAAAGGAAGCGGCATCGGTGCTGATGGCCCGCCGGGGACCCGCAGGCTCCGTGTTGTCGTGCCAGGCCTCCAGGCGCATCTCGGTCATGCGGGTGATCTGCTGGCGGAAAGCCATATGGGCCCGCCAGAACTCGGTCGTCCCCTGGGTGTCGGAGCGTTGTTCCAGCGAGGTGCTTTGGCTCACCACCCATTCCGACTTTTCATTCGGACGGATGATGAAGCGGTTGAGGTATTCCGGCTTCCAAAACGCGTTGACATTCTCGCGTCCCGTGTTGTCCCAGAGACTGGTCCGGGAGACAGCCAGATCCAGACCGCTCTCCCAGACCAACCCGTCCCCGAACCTGCTACGGAGCAGGGTGCGGTACTTCTGATTGACGGAGGGGCGCTTGAAGTTCTTGCCGGAAAAAGACGACTCGCGGGAGGAGAAATCATCCACCTTGAACTCAAGGTCGACCACATCCGCATTGAGCAGACTGCGGGCCTGGACAGCGGGAACATCGTTGACCCTCTGGCGGATGATGTCGTTGGAATAGTTGAGCTCTCCGGCGGCCCGGAGCGGGGCGACCGCCATGAACCACAAGCCCAGCAGCCGTACATGGCTGTTCATCCCCATTTCATAGCCGGTCCGGCGTGCCATGGAAAGCACGATCGGTGCCGCCCACGCATTTAGAGGGGCAATCGGGCGATTTTATCCAACAATTCTCCCGGGTGGGTGCAACGCTTGGGCCAACCCCGGGTGTATCCTTCGCCCGGCAGCTTGGTCGTGGCATCGATACCCATGTGGGTGCCGATGTTCGGCACCGTCGGCGCATGGTCGAGGCTGTCACAAACCCCCTTGGTGAAGATCGTGTCCCGCTCGGGATCGATGTTGGAGCAAAGATGGAAGAGCACGTCGCTGGTGTTGTGCACATCGACATCGGCGTCGACGCAGACAATGATCTTGGAAAACATCATCTGCCCCATGCCCCACAGCCCGTTGATGATCTTGAAAGCTTGATAGGGGTATTGCTTCTTGATGCTGACAAAGACCAGGTTGTGGAAGACCCCCTCGGCCGGAAGGGCGATGTCCACGATCTCGGGAAAATTCATTTTGAACACCGGGAGGAAGATGCGCACGCTTGCGCCGCCGATGTAGAAATCCTCCATCGGGGGTTTTCCCACGACGGTGGCCGGATAGATGGCATCGCTGCGGTGGGTGATGCAGGTGACGTGGAATGCGGGATACTTGTCCACCGGGGTGTAGAAACCGGTGTGGTCGCCGAAGGGACCCTCATCGCGCAGCGGCTCGGTCGGATCGACATATCCCTCGATGACAAAATCACTGTTCGCGGGAACCATCAGATCCGAGGTCTCGCATTTGACCAACGGTACCGCCTTCTTGCGCAGAAAACCCGCCAACAGGAGTTCATCCAGCCCGTCCGGCAGGGGGGCGGTGGCGGAAAAGGTGTACACTGGATCGCCGCCCAGACAGACGGCCACGGGCATGCGTCGGCCGGTTTCGACATAACGGCGACCATGACGCGCGGCCACCTTGTGCACCTGCCAGTGCATCCCGGTGGTCCACCCATCAAACACCTGCATGCGGTACATGCCCACATTCCGCTCGCCGGTGTCGGGATCCTGGGTGTGGACATTGGGCAGGGTGACGAACGGCCCCCCGTCCTCCGGCCAGCATTTCAACACGGGCAGGGCGGCCAGGCCCGGGCCATCGCGGAGGATGACATCCTTGCAGGGGCCGGTGCGGACGGTCCAGGGCTTGGCGTGGACGACATCGATGCCGTTGCGCACCAACTCAAAGGCATCGCCCAACGACTTGGGCGGCTTGGCCTTCATGAGGAATCCAAGTTGGGCGGCGACCTCGTCCACATCGCCCACATTCAGGGCCATGGCCATGCGGCGATGGCTGCCCATGCTGTTGACCAGGAGGGGAAAGCGGGAAAGAGAGCCGTCGGACAACAGCGGCTTTTCCACCAGCAGGGCCTTTCCCCCGCCGGGTTTTTTCATCTCCCGGTCGGCCAGGGCGGCAATCTCCAAATCCACCGAAAGGGGTTCCCGCACCCGCACCAATTCCCCCGCCGCTTCCAGCACAGCGGCAAATTCCTGCATCGAGTCGTAGGCCATGTCCTGAAAATAGTGGACTTTTCCGGCTTCGCCAGAAGACAATCACCACTGCACCAAGCCGATGAATCCCTGGAACGATCTCCTCGAAGGCCGCTTGGCCATTCCCCTTTCACCCCGAGCGGTGTGGAAATTCACCGGCCGCGACCGCGTCCGCTACCTCAACGGCCAGGTGACCAACGACGTGGCCAAGCTCGTCCCGGGCCGCGCCCTCCATGCCGCCGTATGCAATGCCAAAGGGAAAATGGAGGGGGAAGTCTGGATCACCCCCGGCGAGGATTGTCTTTGGGTCGACGCCCCGATGGAACTGCGGGAGTCCCTCGGCGCCCGTTTGGAACGCTACATCATCGCCGACGACGTCACCATGGAGGATGTCTCTGATACCATGACCGGTTTCCATTTTCTCAGAACACCGGAGGGCTCGACTTCTCCAGCAATCGCCTCCTCAAGGTTCGGCTTTGCCGGGAAGGATGTTTGGAACACGGAACCTGGGACCGCACCCTGGCCATTGGCACCGGACCGTTGGGTCGAAGCCTGCCGCATCCACCAGGGGATCCCCGCTTGGGGCCGGGAAATGACCCCCCATACGCTGCCTCCCGAAGCGGCCTTGGATCGTGATGCGATCAGTTACAGCAAAGGCTGCTACATCGGCCAGGAAGTCATCGCCCGGATCAAAAGCAAAGGACACGTGAACAAAAAACTGGCCCGGCTCACAGGAACAGGAAACACCCCGGATTCCCTGCCCCTTCCATTGATCGCCGACGGGAAAGAGGCGGGTACCCTCACCAGTGCCTGCGCCCACCCTCAGGTTGCCGGCTGGATCGGCCTCGGCCTGGTGAAACGGGAACTGGCCGAGGGTGGCGGCCCGGTGGAAATCCGCGGAATCCCCGCTTCTGTCCTGCCGGTCTGATCAATTGTAACGCAGCCACCAACGCCGGAAGCTGTCGTGGATCAAACGGGAATCCACGGAAACACCCAGTGCGGCCGCGGCCAGATCTTCCCTTCCCCCATGCACTGCGGCCAAGGCCCGCATCAGGCTGGCCCGGGGCGCCCGGGACCAGTTCGGCAACACTTCCCGATAACGCAGGCCGTCCCGCACCCGGAGCAGGAATGAACGCAAGCCGCTCCCGCCCGGCACGAGATCGCCCTTCCATTGTGCGTATGCGGCGAGGTCATCCCAACCGTGCCCCAGGCGGACACTTTCCAACCACAGCCAAGTGGAAGCCCACACCCGCTGCAAATCCGCTTGGCTTTGTTCCAACGCTTGCCTTCCAGCGGCTCGGTGCACCGGATGCAACTTGAATTCCACCCCCTCCGCATGCCACGCCAGCATCTGCGGCCAATCGGGTGGCAGATCACCTGTCAGCTCGGCCGCACGTTCACGGCGGACCAGACATGAACGATCATAGCCCCCCCGTGCCGCCAGGACGGCATCGGCCAGGGCCAGCTTCAGCTTGGATTGTACCCGCTCCACGTAGGGCCCCTGCGACCGCTCGGTTTGAAAACGAAGCGCGTGGCCGGCGAAGTACAAGCTGCTGCCACGGTTGAACAACAGACGCGTGGCCTCCAGCAGCGGGATGCGGCCGGGATCAAGGATTTCCGGCGCCAGCTCGGCCAGAATGGCTTCATCGCCCGAAACCAGCACATGGCCCACCGCCAAATCATACGTGAACATGCCCGGAGTGGACTTCCGCCATGCGGACCGCGGCATCACCTTGAATTCCACTTCAATGCCGGTCGCCTCCTCCCCAAGGTGGCTTTCCTGCGCACACCAGGCCCGCGCCCGGTTCACGGCCGGCGCAGGCACCACAAGGTAAAACTCCAGGTCGTTGTAAAGGGAGGGAGGCGACCCCTCAACCCGATGAATCCCGCCTTCCCCGCGACCATACCCTCCGCCGAGCAGGAGAAGGTGATCCGCTCCCGCCCATTCCTGGGCGCGTAGACGGTTTCCCAGAGCCTCAAGATAACCGTCCAACCTGTCCGACAATTCAGGGCAGGTCTCCGGGAAATAACGGTTCTGGGAAATCGTAGTCCTTCCCTCCCGGCTCACCGGATCTCGAAAATCCGGTGCAGGCGCAGCAACTCGATCACCGTGCGCACCTGGGGTCGGACGTTGGTCAGCACCACGCCGCCGGTGGGCAATTTTTTGTAAATACCCAGGATCGCACCTATCCCGGAACTATCCACAAAAGCCACGGCCGCCAGATCGATCACCACCTGGGCCGCCCCGGGCGGCCAGGCCGACTCGACTTCCTGCTTGAAGATGCGCGCTGAGGCGGCGTCCAACCGTTCCGCTTTCACAGAAAGCCGGAGCGACGTGCCCTCGGTTTCCACTGCAACGATGGTTCCCATATCCGGGATATTAGCTTGTCGCGTGGACCGGTAAATATAGAATTGCGTACAAGTTCATGAAACTTCTCTACGTTCATGAAACCTTGGGCAGCCTGGGTGGGGCCGAGGCCAATGTCCACATCACCGCCACCGAATTGAAAAAGGCCGGTTGGGATATCGGGTTGCTGCACCGCCGCCGCAGCGGCAAGTCCGAGGCCGCCTGGGATTCCCTCTTCGCCCCAAACCTCTTTTGCGGGGATCCCGCCGCGGCCCTGGCCTCCTTCCAACCCGATGTCCTCTATGTCCACAAATGGGACGATCTTTCCAGTCTGGAAACCCTGCTCTCTTCCGGCATTCCCGCCGCCCGCATGGTCCACGACCATGACATTTACTGTCTGCGCAGCTACAAATACAACGTCTTCAACCGGAAGATCTGCCGCCGCCCCGCCTCGCCCTGGTGTGTCGTCCCCTGCCTGGCGCCCTTGAAGCGGCAACGCGGAGGGGCACTCCCCTTTTCCTGGCAAAGTTATTCCGCCAAGCTGCGCGAAATCGAAACCAACCGACGTTTTTCCGCCCACTTTGTCGTCACCCAATACATGCGCCACGAGTTGGAAATCAACCGCTTTGATCCCGCGCGCATTGAGATTTTCCCGCCGGTTCCCCGCCCGGCCCCGCCCCTCACCAGCAGCTTCTCCGAGCGCAACCTCCTCGTCTACGCCGGCCAGATCATCCGCGGCAAGGGCGTCGACGTCATGCTCGAATCCCTGGCCCGATTGAAACACCCCTTCGAACTCATCGTCCTCGGCGATGGCCACCACAAGCCCGCCTGCGAAAAACTCACCCGCAAACTGGGCCTCCAGGACCGCGTTCGTTTCGCGGGTTTCATTCCACAGGACGAACTCCGGCAATACTATGCCGAAGCTTCCGCCGTCCTCATTCCCTCGGTCTGGCCCGAGCCCATCGCCACCGTCGGACTGGAGGTCATGCGCTTCGGCCTGCCGGTCGTCGCCTTCGATGCCGGCGGGATTTCCGACTGGTTGACCGATGGGGAAAACGGCCACCTCGTCCCCTGGATGGACCGGGATGCCTTCGCCGCCGCCGTGGACGGAATCCTTGGTGATAAAAACCGGGCCCGCTCCATGGGCGAAAATGGCAGGATCCGGGTCAACCGCGATTACGATTTTGACGACTACATCACCCGACTGGGAAGACGTCTGGCCGAACTGGCCCACAGCGGCAAAGGAGCCCGGACTTGAACTCCGCCCCGCAATCACCCGGC
Organism: Candidatus Methylacidiphilales bacterium; assembly: GCA_033875315.1. Taxonomy (NCBI): domain Bacteria; kingdom Pseudomonadati; phylum Verrucomicrobiota; class Methylacidiphilae; order Methylacidiphilales; species Methylacidiphilales bacterium. Next base: position 33,751 of record JANRJG010000008.1, on the reverse strand, counting down.
CCGGAAGACCTGGAATCCATGCTGTACTGGGCCCGTGCCTCCGATCCGGCCACGCGTTGGCAGATGCGGTTGCAACTGGCGATCAAAAAAAGGCTCTGGCGCACCGTGGTCGACGGCTCCGGCGCCCTCAAGCGCCTCCTCGATCTCTTCGCCTCCGGTTGTGGACTCCTCGCGCTTTCCCCCCTCTTTCTGGTGGTGGCCCTGATCATCCGCCGCGATGGAGGGCCGGTCTTTTTCTGCCAGCAACGGGTCGGCCGCTTCGGGCGGGCCTTTGGCATGTGGAAATTCCGTTCCATGGTGCCCAACGCCGACGCCCTCAAGGACCAACTCCTGCAACAGAACGAAGTGGCCGGAGGGGTCATTTTCAAGATGAAAGACGATCCCCGCATCACCCCGATCGGACGTTTCATCCGCAAGTACTCCATCGATGAATTGCCGCAATTGTGGAACGTCTTCCGGGGCGACATGTCCCTGGTCGGTCCGCGCCCGCCGGTGCCCCGCGAGGTCGCCCTCTATTCGGTCGAAGAACGCCGCCGCCTGATGGTCCGGCCCGGCCTCACCTGCTTCTGGCAGGTTGGCGGACGGAGCGACATCGACTTCGCCGGACAGGTCCGCCTCGATCTGGAATACATCCGCTCCGAAAGCATCTGGGTGGACTTGAAGCTGCTCTTCCTGACCATCCCGGCCGTCTTGCTGGGCAAGGGGGCCTACTGAAATGAAAGCACCGGTCTGGATCTGTCCCGATTGGGGACACCTCGACACCATCTGGCGCAACCCGTTGCCGTTCATTCTTTGGCCGGTCGGCGATGAACCCCTCTTGTCCCACTGGATGGACCATGCCGTACGCACCGGTGCCGAAAGAATCACCCTGGTCGTGGCCGACCGGCCCTCGGAAATCCGCGCCCACTTCGAGCGCCACCAACGCTGGTCCCGCCCGGTCGAGATCCGGGTGCCAACCGCCAACGAAAAACTGCCGGATCAGGGAATACGCCTGGCCGGGCTTCCCGGTGGTTCGCAGATTGCCGAACCTCGGGACGCCGCCGGCTTGCTGGCCCTGTGGTCCCAATTGAATTTCGAGTGGCTGGCCGGCCGCCAAGCGGGCGAACAACACATCGATGTCTCCCACGGCCATGGCGCATGGATCGGGCCCCGTGTCCGCATCCATCCCGCCGCCCAACTCAGGCCTCCCTACCGTATCGGTGCCGGGTGCGAAATTGACGCCGGGGCGGTCATCGGGCCGGAGGCCCTCATCGGCGACCGCTGCTTCATCGGCCCTCACTCTGAAATCACCCGGAGCATCATCTTGGCCGACACCTGCCTGGGTGAGCGCACCCTTTGGCACCATCGTGCCGCCGATGGCGGGGTCGTGCTCGATCTGGAACGTCACCTCCGCCTGGATCTGCATGACGACCTGGTTTCCGGACGCAACTCGGCCGAGCCGGGAAAAACCGGCCTTCTTGGCCGCGCCTCCGCCGCCCTCCTCTGGCTGCTGCTTTGGCTTCCGGCCCGCCTGTTCTGCCGGGGCACTTCGGTCTGGGACGTGCACCTTCCGGGTTCCAAGAGTACCCGCATTGAGACCGGTTTGTGCGGACCTCTCATCCTTCGCCGCCACGACTGGCTGAGGGAGATCGCCCAAGGACATTTCACCTGGATCGGCACCCTCCCCCGCCGTGCTTCCGATCTGGCGGACGTTCCTGCGGAGACCGCGGAACGCCTGCGCCAGGCCCGGCCCGGGCTGCTCGCCCTGTCCGATCTCCATGGAAGCCACAGCGCCGGGGATCAGCTCGAATGGCCGCACGCCGCCATGCAGCTCTTCGCCGACACCCCCGGCATGCGGGCCATGATCCGCCGCCGCGCGTCCCTGTTATTCTCCACCGGAGACCAGGGATGAAACCGGATTTCGTCCACCATGAAGGCGGTGGCTGCGCTTTCCCCGCACGCTTGGAGGACGTCCGCAAGGCCGTTGCCCTGCTTGTCCGCTTTTGCCGCACCCACGGCATGTCCCCGGACCCTCTCCAAGCCATCGAGCTTGCCGCCACCGAGGCGGCCAACAACGCAGCCGAACACGGGGCCCAACTCGATCCGGCGAAACAAATTTCCCTCTTCTGGGAGTGGCAGGATGAAACCTTCCGCATCCGCGTGCAGGACCCCGGAAACTTCCAACCGGAAAAAACCGCGTCACAACCCGAGGACCCCTTCTCCGAACGCGGTCGCGGCCTCTTCCTCATGGAGCAATTGGTGGACCGGGTCCAGCACCTCTCCGTGCCCGGCGGACACCAGATCCTGCTGGAGAAAATCACCGGACCCGCCTCCTTCCACCAGGAATCCCCGGCCGAAATCGAATCCACCCTCGGCTCGATGACGGAAGAACTCAGCATCAGTTATGAGAATCTCTCGACCCTCTTCCGGTTGGGTGATGCGCTCGCCACCAGCAGGGACTTCCAGGGCTTTCTTCAGCAATCGCTCTTACAACTCAAAATACTACTCGACTGCCATTGGGTCTACCTGGCGGAACTCAAGCCGGAATCGGCAAAGATCGTCACCCGGCTGGAAGTCGGCACCCCACCCCCGGGCTTTCCCCAGGAACGCGAGACCCGGCCTTCCTGGTTGGAAGGCGGGGTTTTCACCAGCCACCAGGATGCCACCGTCGAGCGGTCGGCGGCCCTCGATCCCTCCGATCCACTCCATGCCATCGGGCAGTGCTACGCCTGCCCGGTTTCTTTCAGCGAGACGATCCTCAGTGTCCTGGTTCTGGGCCGCGAAACTTCCCAGCCGTATTTCAACGCCGGTCAGCTCCACATCGCCCGGACATTCGCCGACTTTCTTGGCATCGCCATCGCCCTCGACCAACTCCAACGCCAGCGTTCGCAGGAACAACGCGCCCTGCGCGAACTGGAAATCGCCGCACAGATCCAACAACAGCTCCTGCCCAAGCAATTCCCCTCCCCGCCGGGTTACCGCACCCACGGTATCTGCCGTAGTGCCCGCCAAGTCGGGGGGGACTACCTCGACGTTCTGCCGGTGGGACAGGAGGGGCTTTTTCTGCTCATTGCCGATGTCATGGGCAAAGGGGTTTCGGCCGCCCTTCTGGCCACCATCCTCCGCACGGCCGTCCACGCCCGCTCTTCCATGGCCCCGAAAACGGAGCAATTGATGGCGGAAATCGCCGCCCAACTCTTCCAAGATCTGGGTCATCTCGACATGTTCATCACCTGTCAGTGTGCCTACGCCGATTTGGAAAACGGAAACGTCAACCTTTGCAGCGCCGGTCACGGGCCCGCCCTGCTCGTCCCTGCCAGCGGTGAACCCAGAATCATCATGGGCGATGGAGGGTTCCCGCTGGGCATCGTGGATGACCAGAACTACAGCGCGTCGACGGTCCAGATTCTCCCCGGAGACCGGTTGCTCCTCCAGACCGACGGCCTCTTTGAAGCCGAATCCCCCAGTGGCGAACTACTGGGCATGCAGCGTCTGCTGGCCATCGCCGACCGCCTGCGCGACCTGCCGTTGCCACAGTATTGTGAGCGGATACTCTCGGAGATCGACGAATTCTGCGGCAACCGTGCGGCGGGCGACGACCGCAGTCTCCTGGTCTTGGAAAGACTCCCCCTCCCATGAACAACAAAACCATCCTACTGTGCGACGACGAAAAGCACATGCTGCGCCTGCTCACCTTCACCCTGGGCAAGATCGGCTGCAAAGTGGAATCGGTCTCCGACGGCGAACAAGCCCTGGCCCGTGTCGCCCAAGGAGGGGTCGATTTGTTGGTCATTGATGTGATGATGCCGGGTAAGGATGGATTCGAAACCGTGCGTGAACTCCGTCGGTTGAAGGAGGGGGCCACCATGCCCGTGATCATCCTGACCGCACGGGGAGCCGCAACGATGCGCGACGAAGCCGGACAGCTGGGCGTATCCCATTTTGTCACCAAACCCTTCAGTCCGATCCAAATGCAAGAACAGGTGAAGCAACTGCTGGTCAGTAGTTAGACTTCCCCCTGAAAAACTGCCGCCCTTGATCAAAGGCTAGGCCCATCCCCTTGTTGTCCCTTGTGGATTAGAGCATTTTGCATTTGATCAGCTGCTCGTTCCCATACTCTTTCTCTTTCTCCTGCTCTCTGAATGGGAGAGAACGCGCACGAGAGCGAGTAAGAGAAACGTGTTGAAACCACTGCTAATCAAATGCAAACCGCTCTAAGAGGATAGACTTGGTGCCCGCAAAAAGGCGTCTTAGCACCGATTCGGCAGTTATTGGCATTGGGGATTCACTCAACCCTTGGGGATATCAACGCGAAGCCTGCTGCGCACTTCCCCGGCCTCGGCAACAGAACGGGCCCAGAGTTCTCCCGCCTTTGCCGTGCTTCCGCCCGGTGGCAACCGGCCTTCCTTGGCCTCGGACTCCAGCGAGGCCATCATTCCGGCAAAGGCCTTGAAGCCGAAACTGGAGGCGCTTCCTTTCAACTGATGGGCCAGATTGCGGGCTTCCCCCGCTTCGGCGCGGAACAACCGCTCCAACATGCCGGGCACTTCCCTGACAAAGCCCTGGTAAATCTCTTCAAATTCCGGGGGCCATCCCTGGGCCATGGCCTCAAGCGCCCCGGCATCCAACGCGGGCCCCATCGACCGTGCAAGCTGCGCCCGTTCGATCACTTCCTGCAGTTTCGTCCGAGTCACCGGCTTGCTGAGGTAATCATCCATCCCCCCGGCGATCAATTTCTCGCGGTCCCCCATCAGGGCATTGGCGGTCAGGGCGGCGATGTAAGGACGTCTCCTACCGGTCATCCGGCTGCGGATTTCCGCCGCCGCCTCCGGTCCGCCCATGACCGGCATCTGGACGTCCATGAAAACAAGATCGAACGCGTGCGACTCCACCGCCAAAACGGCGGCTCGGCCATCGGATACGCTCTCGACCCGGTGTCCCAGGCGACGGAGCATCTCCACCGCGATCCGTTGATTGATCTGGTTGTCCTCCGCCACCAGAATATCCAGGGGGTTCGCGCTGACTGCCACGGATTTCGGGCTGGTCTTGTCCTCGTCGACAGCGGAGGAGGACGCCGACCAGTTTTTCAGGAGATGCCGCAACCTGCCCGGACGCAACGGCCAGGCGAGCACCGGTACGGACAGCGCCGGGCTCTGCAGGCCCGAGGCCACCACGGCCACCGGAACTGGCACGTGCGCGGGCACCGACCTCTGCCCGTCCAGGACCCTTCCCGCCAATTCTTCGCCCAGGAGCCATGCCGACACCCCGGGTCTGGACGGATCCCAGGTCTCGATCGATTCAATGCGCACATACACGCCCCAGACCGCCGCCGCCGATTTGATACACCGGGCTGTCAGGGGTTCGATGCCACAAAGGCCGATCGTCCTGCCCTTCCAATCGCGGGGAAGCGGTCCATCCTTGACCCGGTTGAGCACGGGCAGCGGCAACCGCACCTTGAAGCAGGCGCCTTCTCCGGCCCTGCTTTCCAAACCCACCCCTCCCCCCATCTGTTCGACCAGCCTCTTGATGATGGCCAGGCCCAATCCGGTGCCACCAAATCGGCGCGTCGTCGAGGCATCTGCCTGGGCAAAGGGCTGGAAAAGATGCGCCTGTTGTTCCGGACTCAATCCCACGCCGGTATCGCTCACTTCCAGTTCCCAGCCCGACGGGCCGGCTGGACCCACCATCAGGCGCACCTCGCCCTCCGAGGTGAACTTGACCGCGTTGCTGAGTAGATTGAGCAGGATCTGCCGCAGACGAACCGGATCTCCCCGGACCTCCCTCGGGGAGTCCGACTCCCAGAAATGGGCCATGGCCAGTTTCTTTTTTCCCGCGGGCCCGCGTACCAGATCGAACACCTCCTCGACCAGGAGGGGAAGATCCACCGTCACCTCCTCCAGTTCCACTTTGCCCGATTCGATCTTGGAAAAATCCAGGATGTCGTTGATCAACGAGAGCAGGTGGTCGGCGCTGGCGCGGAGTGTGTCCCGGTACTCGTTCATATCGTCCGATTGCAGACGACTTTCCATCAGTTCAATCGAGCCAATGATGCCGTTGAGCGGGGTGCGGATCTCATGGCTCATGTTGGCCAGGAAATGGGACTTGGCTCGGTTGGCCTGCTCCGCGGCATCTTTGGCCACTTTCAATGCCTCTTGGAAAAGAACCCGTTCACCGACATCGTTCTGGATGCCAACGTAATAGGCCAACATCCCTACGGATGAGAAAATCGGGTAAAGCGTGAGTTCGTTCCAGAACGAGGACCCATCTTTCCGGTAATTGAGCAGGGTCACGGTGCAGGCTTGGTGGAGGCGGACGGCCTCGCGGATTCTCCTGATTTCCGCGCCCGAGGTCTCCGGCCCCTGGAGGAAACGGCAATTCCGGTCCAGGCATTCCTCCTTTCCATATCCGGTCATGCGGGTGAAGGCTGGATTGACGTAAATCAATGGATGATCCGGCAGCGACATGTCGGCGATGACCACGCCGGTATTGATCTGGCCGATGGCCCGGTCGAGCAAGCGGGCCTGCAACTCAATGGATTCGAGACGGCGGGACTGGTGCCGACTCCAGACCAGGCTGAGGGAAAACCCGAGCACAATCAAAGCCATCGATCCGGTGCCCAAAACGGCCACCATCCGGTACTTGGCCACTTCCGCCATGACTTCGTGGGCATCCAGATCGATGCCAAAAACCGCCCGCACTCCCCGGTTTTCATCGGGCAAGGGAACCAGCGCTGAGACCCAGATTCCCCAGGCATCAGGCAAGGGACCCTCGACGAATGCTTTTCCATTGGTGAAGGACGCCACCAATTCCGGGCTGGCATCTTCATAGGCCTCCCCGGGAACCGCATTGTCCGGCCCTTCTGCCTCGGCCAAAAACGCCACCCGGCCCTGCTTCTGCCCCATGAGATAGACATAACGCATCCGCGCGTCAGCCCGGTGCATGCGCCCGAGAATTTCCCGGATGGCCCCATAAGAAGGAGCCTGGGTCGGGTTGGGTGCTTTCACCAATTGGTCCACTTGGTTCGGATCCAGTGAAGCGGCCGCCACTGCTGTGCGGTCGAGCAATGAAGCGGTGATTCCCTGCCAGGCCCAATGTCCGGCCAGGTGGGTCAGCGGCCATCCCAACGCCAGGATCAGGGCCAGAATCAGCAAGGGCACCCAATCGGTGCGTGTTTTCCCGGAGTGGACCGAACGGGAGATAAAACTCCCCTCCATCGGAGTGGCCAGCAAATCACGCCAAACCAGCACCGCAACCCCGCTTACCAGCAGAAGGGCCGGAAGCCACATCCATTGGGACGCGGACAAGCTCCAGAATTGCAGCAGAAACTCTGCGGAAAAACAAAGGAACCAGCATGACAAGAGAATCCACCACAGTCTGGCGCCCGGCTCCGTTTCCGACTGGCGAGTCCGAAAAGAAGCCCAAAGTCCTGCCACTGGGAAAAGAAGGACGGAAAAGAGAACCTCGCCATCATTCAGCATCGCGGCGGGCAAAAGGAAGCAGAGCGCGCCCGCCAAAAACGGGACGATCAAGAAAGGGGTGTGGAAAGAACGCCGGGCACCGGCACAAACCAGCACCACCGTGCCCACCACCATCACCGCCAAATTGAGATGGGGCCACCGCGCCAGCACCCCGAACCAAATCTCCATCAATTCCACCGTCTCATGCCCGGCAATGGACGCGAAAACCACCACCCACCAGTATTGTCCCGGAGCAGCCGGCCGCATCAACTGACGGAAAAAAAACACCGCGGCCAGGAAAATGAAAACCGTAGCTCCAACAAACCGCAAGTAATCCATGGCCTGCAGATTCATAGCCGGGCCCGTTCTTTCAGAACCAGAAGTCCCCGGTCAAAAAGCAGGGCGATCGACTGGCCCCATTCCGCCAGCGTGGCGGGCGGCGGGGCTTCCTCGAAACGGCCCACCGCCTCCAGAAATTCCACCAAACGGCGCAGACCGAACGGTTGGATTTCACCGGCCAATTCGATCGCGGTCGCCCGAGCCTCCGCCCATTGACCGGTTGCGGCCAGGGATTGGAAGGTTCTGATGCGTTCGGCAAATGCTCGCTCGAGTTCACCCAGCACAACCGGAAATTGCGGTCCCAATCCATCAACCAAAGAATCGACCTGCGTGACATCGACCTCCAGTTCCTCCCCGGTCGCCGCCTCCTCCCGACCTTGCCCCGCCAAAGCCGGATCAGCAGGAACAACAGCACGCAACAAGGCCTCCTCCAGGTCCTCCAACCGCACCGGCTTGCTCAGGTAATCGTCCATCCCGGCGGCCAGGTAGCGTTCCCTGTCCCCTTTCATGGCATTGGCCGTCAAGGCGACGATGCGCGGCTGGCGGATTCCGGGAAGGCGCCGGATTTCTGCGGTGGCCTCCGGGCCGTCCATTTCCGGCATTTGCACGTCCATGAAGATAAGATCGTATCCCCCCCGTCCCGCCATTTCCACCGCCATGCGCCCGTTTTCGGCCAGATCCGCGGTGTAGCCCAGGCGCTTGAGCAGATGGAGCGCAACCTTCTGGTTGGTGGGATTGTCCTCGGCCAGAAGGAGCCGCAGGGGATACTCCCGCCCGAGATTCACCTGCTTGAGGGAAACCGTCTGGGTGATTCGCCGCAGCCGCTTAGAACCGGCCATCACCTGGACCACCAACCGGCGCAAGATCGGCGCATGCACCGGCTTGTGGCCGACCGCTTGGAAAGGCTGCACGGGGTCGTCCGCGATCAAACCGGGATCACTCACCGAGGAAATGAGGATCATCGGAAGGCGGTCCTTGTCGAGGATCTTCCGCACCTGGTGCGCGAAACCCAGCCCGTCCATGCCCGGCATCTGGTAATCGACCAAGCCCAGATCGTAGGAAACTCCGGAACGAATCCGGGCAAGCGCTTCCTCCGGTTCAAGGAAGATGTCGCATTCCATGCCCCAGTTGCGCAGGTGCATTTCAAGGATCTTTCCGTTCACCTGCTGGTCATCAAGAATGAACACCCTCCTGCCCTCGAGGCGGGCATGCACCACCTTGGTGCGATCCTCCACGGCCGAACGACCCGCCCCCAGGGGCAACTCAAACCAGAACATGCTCCCCCGGCCCAATTCGCTTTCCACCCCGATCTTGCCCTGCATGAGCTCACACAATCTCCGGCAGATGGCCAGACCCAGTCCAGTGCCGCCAAATTTCCTGGTGGTCGATGCGTCCACCTGGCTGAAGGTCTTGAACAACCGCGCTTGTTCCTCGCGGGAAATACCGATGCCGCTGTCACGCACCTCGAAGCGAACCCATCCGGGCCCTGGCGCGGTGACTTTCAGGCTGACCTCGCCTTTTTGGGTGAACTTCACCGCGTTGGCGATGAGGTTGGTGAGGATCTGGCCCAGACGGGTCGGATCACCCATGAGACTCAGGGGGACCGCCGGGTCGATGTTGTATCCCATCTCCACGCCCTTCTCCGCCGCCCGGGTGATGACATGGTCCACCGAGTTCCCCACCACTTCCTCCAAACTGAATTCGATCCGTTCCAGATCCATGTGCCCGGATTCGATCTTGGAAAAATCCAGGATGTCATTGAGCAACTGCAGGAGGGTTTCCCCGCTCTTGCGGATCGAACGGGTGAATTCATGCTGTTGGCTGTCCTGTGGGGTCGAAGCCAGAAGTTCCGCCATGCCTATGATTCCATTGAGCGGGGTCCGGATTTCATGGCTCATGTTGGCCAGGAAAAGGGACTTGGCCATGCTCGCCGCCTCGGCCTGGCGCACGGCTTCGTTCTGCTTTTCCTGCGCCAGCAACAACTCGCGGTTTTCTCTTTCCAGTTGCCGCGTCATCGGGCGGATGCCGAACCAACCAGCGGACAGGATGGCCAGCAGGCTGAGAAAAAAGAGGGCAATCTGCAACCCAACCAGCTGTTTCCAGTGACTTTCCGCCGCTTGCTGGTGCAGAAGCACCGCCTGATCCAGGCGGGTCAGCAGCGATCCCGCAGCCTCCGCCTTGAGTTGCTCGATCAAGGGCTGCGCGGCCGCCCGTTCGGAATATGGAAAGGAGCCGATCTGGCCGGCCAGGGAAAGGTAATTCTCCACTTGATCGTGAAGCGAACCCGGCCCGGGCTGGTAGACTTCTTTGAGCCTCCCGGAACCCCAGATACCCTGACTGACACCGCTCAACCGGCCGTTGGCCGAACGCATCTCATCCGAGGCTTCACGGATCTTGCCCAGTAATTGCCCATAAGCGGAGGGATCGGGCGCTGAAGAAAGTTGCAGGGCAAAAAAAGCAGTCCGTTGCGAGAGCATCCTTTGGCGCCCCCCCATGTTGATGTGTGCCGCATCGTGGCGCGATAGCCAGACCGCCCCCAGAACCAGGAGCAGTTCCAAAAAGGAGACGACCACGATGAACCCCAATGCCCGGGTACTCCGGCGCGATAGTTCGGACCCCGCCCCGGCCACGGCTCCGCTCCCCTGTTGTCGTCCCAGTTCGCCGGGTTTGCTTGCGCCCACGCGAGCATTCTGCCTTCCGCCAATTACGACTCAAGTCGAAACCCTCACCCACCCGGCCCAGTCCTTGAATTTTCCGCTTTTTTCTCGTCACCATCCAGCAAGGGCCTACCGTAAATCTTGTGGCCTCTTTGGATGAGCCCTCTGTGGTGCTTCTTGGTGTCCCCTTCCACCGCCTAACGATGGAGCAGACACTGGACTGGATCGCCGCCGCCGTCAGGGAACGGACCCCCCGTTTCATCGCCACGGCCAATGTCGATTTCGCCGCTCAGGCCTCGCGCGATGTCGAGCTCCAGCGACTCCTCCTGTCCGCCGATCTCGTTCTCTGTGACGGCACCCCGCTGGTCTGGGCCTCTCGCTGGATGAATGCCCCCTTGCCCGAACGCGTCCCCGGTTCAGATCTCGTGCCCCGAATCTGTGAAAAAGCCGAAGAACTCGGCTGGCGCCTGTATTTTCTGGGGGCCAGCGATGAAGTCTTGGGCGAAGCCCGCCGCCGCCTGCTGGAAAAACACCCCCGGCTACAAATCGCCGGCATGGAATCCCCTCCCTACAAACCGCTCAATGAATTCGACCACGCAGGCATCAACCGGCGCATCCGCGAAGCCCGCGCCGACATCCTCCTGGTCGCCTTCGGTTGTCCCAAACAGGAAAAGTGGATCGGCATGAACCTCCAGGAACACGGGGCGGCCGTCTCCATCGGCATCGGGGCCACCTTCGATTTCCTGGCGGGCAAGTTCTCCCGCGCTCCGGGTTGGGCCGGCGCCCTAGGCATCGAATGGCTCTACCGCATGGCCCAGGAACCCCGCCGCCTCGGTGGACGCTACCTCTTCGACCTCTTCTTTTTCGCCAACGACGTCCGCAACCAACGCCGCCATCTTTCACCCAAACCGCGGGCCCCGGCCACTCCCGTATCCTCCCGGCCCGACGGCTGGGCCAGCCTGGTCTGGAACGGGCGCGCCGATGCCGTCTCCGCCGGCCAACTCCCCGTCCGGCTTCCCCACGGGCGCAGCCGTGTCGTCCTCGACCTCTCGGGCGTGCCCTTCATGGACAGCACCGGCATGGGGCGCGTGGTCTCCCTCTTCAAAGCCGCCACGGAAACGGGGGTCACCCTGGCTGTCCTCGCCCCCGGACAACCGGGCGACCTCCTCCGCTCCATGCGCTTCGACCGCATGTTCCCCATCGTCTCCTCGCCGGCCGAACTGCCGGCCGCCCCTTCTGAATCGTCGGTTCGAAATGGGAATATCCTCACACTCAGCTGGCAGGAAGAACTCCGGGCTCTGAACTCCGAAGCCTTCTACGGCTGGGTCCTCGAACAATGGGCCCTGGCTCCGGAGGCGCGGGGGCTCTCCCTCGATCTCTCCCAATGCCCCTTCATGGACAGCACCGGACTCGGCGCCCTCCTGCGTTGTCTCAAAATGGTTTCCCGCCGCCCGGGCGCCGCTTTTCGAATCGCGTCCGCTCATGCCAGTGTCCGCAATGTCATCCATCTTGCCCGGTTGGAGCGGGTCCTGGATCTGCCCGCCGGATGAAAGTCGCCCTCTCCACCAGTGTCATCCAGCGCGGCCGCTCGGGCATCGCCACCTATGTTTTCGGCCTCTTGGACGGCTTCCGCTCGATTTCCGCCGATATCGAGCTTTGCCTCATCGGCCTCGACGAGGACCGTGCGCTTTTCGCCCGTTGGCTTGACCATTTCCGTTGGATCGGACTCCCCGAATCGTTGCGGCCCGCACTCCGCAATGTCTTCTGGCACCAGACCGGTCTCCGTGCGCTCCTGCGCCGGGAAAAAATCGACGTGCTCCACATTCCCAGTTACCGACGCGCCGTCTGGCATCCGCCCTGCGCCTCGGTCGTGACTGTCCACGACCTCGCCGCATTCAAGCTTGCGGGCAAATACGATGCCGCGCGCATGGCTTACGGCCGTCATGTGGTGCCCCGCCTTCTCCGACATGCCGACGTGCTCACCGCCGTGAGCCATGCCACCGCGGCCGATTTGGAATCCTTCTGCCATCTGCCGCGCACCGGCACCCGCGTCATTTGGAACGGACTGGATCACGCCCAATTTCATCCCCCTGAACCCGCCCTCCTCCGCCAACGCCTGGCCACCCTCTGGCCCTCGGGCGACCCCTACCTCATTTACATCGCCCGTTTGGAACACCCGGCCAAAAATCACATCCGCCTTTTTGAAGCCTTCGAAACCGTGGCCGCTTCGCAGCCCCGGCTGCACCTCGTCATCGGCGGCGCAGACTGGCATGGGGCGGAGGAAATCCACCGCCGCCTGGCCGCCTCCCACTGCCGCGAGCGCATCCATCACCTGGGCTTTGTTGACCGCGCCGATCTGCCCTTCTGGTATGCGGGCGCAACCGCGCTGGTTTTTCCCTCGCTCTTCGAAGGCTTCGGCTTCCCGCCGCTCGAAGCCATGGCCTGCGGTTGCCCGGTCGTCTCCTCCACCGAGGGCTCGCTCGACGAAATCCTCGGTCCCGACGCCCTTCGCTTCCGGGCAACGGATACCCGGGACATCGCCCAATCCATCCAGGATCTCATCGCCCTCCCCCCTGCCGAACGCGCCCGGCGCGTCAACGCCGGTCTCGCCCATGCCGCCCGGTTCACCTGGGAATCCAACGCGCGCGACACCCTGCAATGCTATTTGCTCGCGCAGGCCCGGCATGATAAAAAAGCCCTGCTCCCATGACGAACCCGTTCCTCACCCATTGGCAGATCCAGGAACGTCCGTTCGAACCGGTCACCGACAGCCGGTTCTACTTCCAGAGCCGTGCCCACGCCGAGGCCCTTGCCCGGCTCGGTTACCTGGTGGCCGAGGAAACCATGTACCTGGGCATGCTCACGGGTGAAATCGGTTGCGGCAAAACCATGACCCGCCACCTTTTCGCCTCCCAGGCCGATCCCGACCGCATCTGCGTCATTCAATTCGAGAACTCCTTCTTCCGGCTGGAAGACCACCTCAAGCGCATCCTGGTCGCCTTCGGCCTGGAACGTGAGGCGGCCGGGGCTTCCAACCTCTACGATTGCTATGCCCTCTTCCGCGACATGCTCGACCAACTCCACCGCCTCCACCAACGGCACCTGCTGCTCCTCTTCGACGAGGCCCAGGACATGGACGATGAAACCCTGTCGCAAATCAACCGCCTGACCAACCTCAACGACCAAGGCCGTGGTTTATTGACGATTGTCTTGATAGGTCAACCGGAGCTCAGGAGGCGGGTGGCCGTCCTGCCCTCCCTCGACCAGCGGATCGGACTCCGCTTCCATCTCGGCAGCCTTTCCCCCGAGGATACCGGACCCTACCTTGCCCACCGCCTGCGCGTGGCCGGACATCCCACCGGCGAGGTCTTCGATGCGGATGCCGTGCGTGTCTTGGGCGCATCGGGCCGCTCTGTTCCCCGGGAACTCAACCGCCTGGCCAAACTCTCCATGGAACATGCCCGCGCGCAGGGTCGCCGACATGTCTCGGGCTTGGACATCGAAACCGTGCTCCGCGACCTCCGTCGCCACCAATTGAATACACCGGCAACACTGATTCCGTCTCCCACCTAACATTCATCATGGCACCCTCGGAAGAAGAAATGAATGTCAGCCAGTGGAAGCCGGTTCCGGTTGTCCGGCCACAGGCTCCCGCTGTTCAGCCGCCCCGCTCTCCCGCTCTCCCGCCGTCCTCCCTTGCCGCGCCCACAAACCCGCCACCGGCCGGCCCGGTTCAAGCCGCTGCTCCCACCCCACCGGAACCTGCCATCCTCACCTTGCTCAAACAACGCGGACTCGATCCCATCCGCTGCTTCTCCGGCGCCCTTCGTCGCTACCCTTGGTGGCTCGGTGCCGCCGGACTCGGCTTGGTCCTCGGTCTGGCTTTTGGACTGGCCACCACGGTCACGGTCTACTCCGTCAAAGTCCGCCTGGTCAAAAAACAGGCCACCTCCGTTTTCCGCTCCGCCCGGCTCGGTGAGGCCTACAGCCCGCCCGCCCTCAAACCCGCCACCCTCATCTCCGCCGCTTTTTCCTACGATGCCCTGCAGCGCGTCGCTGCCCGCGCCAATCCACCCAGGACGGTCGCGCAAATCCGGAATGCCTTCTCCCTGACCGAAGAAAAAAAGACCGACCTCCTCATTCTCGAGGTCTGGGGCACTGACAGCCCGGAAGATACCACCGCCCTGGCCAACACCTGGGCCGAGGAATTGGTCGCCTACACCCGCGACCTCCAAGCCGCCGAAAGCCATGACATCCGTACCTACCTCCAAAAGCAAATCGAGTCGATGGACGCGGAAACCACCCGCCTCGACCGGGAGATGGTCGAATTGGTGCAGCGCGAGGGGATGGTCGATGCCCAGAAGGAAATCGAGTCCTATCTCCGCTCCCTCAGCGGCATCGAACTCGAATACCACAACGCCCGTATCTCCCTCGAAAGCCTCGACACCCAGATCAACGCCCTCCGCGGCGCCATCCGCAGCCAGAACCCCGCCGGTGAACGCCTGCGCACCCTCCGGGCCCAATACGAGGAACTCCGCAGCACCTACACCGAAACCAATCCGATTGTCTTGGAGGCCGGGGCCGCCATCTCCCAATTGGAGGATGAAATCCGCCAACAGAACGCCGACCCCAACCGTCGCGATGATTCCTTCACCGGCACCGGCGTCGGCGACGCCCTTTACATCGAATTGATCAAACTGGAGAACGAAAAGAAATCCCTCACCAACCGGTCATCTCAGTTGGAGAAGCTGCTCCAGGACGGACGCAGGGAAATGCAGGCCATCCCGGAAAAAGCCATGGCCTATCAAAAACTTGCCGATCGGAAGGCCTCCCTCATCAGCGCCCGGGAACTCATCGCCGGGCGCTTCCAGGAAGCCAAGATCTTCGAGGAACGTTCCCCCGGTTATCTCGGCATCCTCGCCCCGGCCACCGCGGACGAGGTCTCCACGCGCGGAAGAACCTTCAAGACTGGAGCCTTGGGATTGTTTGGCGCCGCCGTTTGCGGGGGGTTCGCTTTCGCCCTGGTCCTTCTCCTGGAAATCGCTTCCAACCGGATCGAAACCAGGCGTGAACTGGAGCTGATCCTCGGCATGGATACGCTCGCCTCCTTTTCGTCCGGTGCAAAACCAGACGGCCACGACTCCATCTGGAACGCCTGGATCGTCCCCAGAATCCACGAAAGGTCCCCCATCTGCGGCTGGGCTCCCTTCCCCTTTCCCGAGGAGGACGCCCTCTGGGTCGACCTGGCCGGACGGGCCGCCCGCCTTTTTCCTTCTTCCATTCTGGTCGATCTCTCGCCCCGTCCCCTCCAACCCACCCAGTCCTGTTTCCGCCTCAACAACCTCGGCGAAACCCCTCCCCCCGGCGTCTCTCTTTTTACCATGAATCTCGCCGACTGCCCGCTCTCCCAGGCCCAATCCGTGGCCAGTTCCCTGAAGCACTGGAGCAGCTCGGGCTTTCTGGTCCTCGTCCGGTTCGGCGGACCGGCCCAGGAACCCCAGCTGACCGCCGCCTCCCTGTTGGCTCCGGTTGTGTTCCTCGCCAGCCTGTCTCTCCCCCAAGGCACACGGGCTTCTTGGATGTCGGTCGCCGCCACCCTTCGGCAAACGTTCCCCGGAAAACACCGGCTCATCACCCATTCATGAAGCACGGAATTCTGCTTCTCTTCCTGCTCCTGGCAATGGAGCCATGGATTCCAGCCCAGGACGTTCCCGATGCTCCGGCAACGGTTCCACCACCCGCGGAATCCCCGCTTTCCCAATCTCCATCTCCATCCCCTTCCTCTTCCTCTTCCCCATCCTGGCGGGACAAATACACCCTGGGCCCCGGGGACATCCTTCTGGTTCACTTCTACGGCAAACCCACCCTCACTCGGGAAAACATCACCGTCACCCCCGACGGCCGCATCACCTACCTCGACGCCGTCAACATCCCCGCTGCCGGTCTCACCATCGATGAACTGCGCGTCTCCCTCGAGCAGAACCTATCCCGTTCCTTCCGCCAACCCAAACTTGTCATCACCCCCGTCGCCCTGAAGAGCAAAAGCTACGCCATCCTTGGCAAAGTCAAACGTCCCGGCGTCTACACCCTCGACCGCCCCATGACCTTGATCGAGGCCATCGGCCGCAGCGAAGGCATCGAGATCGGCCTCTTCGAACACCGCAGCATCGAATTGGCCGATTACGCCCGCTCCTACATCATCCGGGAAGGCAAACGCCTGCCCGTCAGCTTCGAGGACATTTTCCTGCGTGGAAATCTGGAGCAGAACCCCCAGCTTGAACCCGGCGACTACATCTTCGTCGCCTCCTCCATCGCCAACGACTACTACGTGCTCGGGGCTGTCACTTCCCCCGGATTCCAGGGATTCTCCAACGACGCCACCGTCATCACCGCCATCGCCAACCGGGGCGGCTTCACCCGCACCGCCTTCCGCGAACGCGTGCTGGTGGTACGTGGCAGCCTCGACAAGCCCCAAACCTTCGTCCTCAACGTTGACGACATGCTCCGCGGAAAAGCCCCCGCCTTCCGGCTGGAACCGAAGGACATCGTTTTCGTCAACAACCGCCCGTGGTACAAGGTCGAGGACCTGCTCGACCGGGCCCTGCTCACCTTCATGGAGAGCGCCGCCTCCACTTGGACCAGCGCCAACATCCCCAACATCATCAACCGCCGCCTCCTTCCAAGAACCGATTGGAACAATGAAACGCCGTAATCTCCCTATCCGGTGGCTAATCGCGCTGCTACCCGTCGTCTTGGCCTCCTGCCTGACCACCGGCACACACTTCGACCCGCGGGCTGCGGAAAATGCCGGATTCCGCGAAGTCACCCCCTCCGCCAAACTGGACCCCGCCTGGCTCGAGGCACCCACCAACCCCTATCTCCTCGGGCCGGGTGACATCCTCCGGATCGAACTGGCCGGGCTGCCAGATTCCGTCGCCACCACTTTCGTCACCCCCGATGGCATGGTGTACTACGACCTAGCCGGCGGACTCAAGGCGGAAGGTCTGACCATCCCCGAACTTTCGGGGGCGCTCCGCAAAAAACTCACCCCCTACTACCGGAATCCCGCGGTCTCCGTCACCCTCTCCGAAGTCAAAAGCAAGCGCTACTGGCTCCTGGGCAATGTCGCCGAACCCGGCATCTATCCTCTGGGGCAACCCACCACCCTCATCGATGCCATATCGGCCGGCAAAGGCATCCTCACCTCCCGTGCCACCGGCACCACCATCGAAATGGCCGATCTGGCCCGCTCCCTCCTCATCCGTGACGGCGTGCCCCTTCCCGTCAACTTCGAGTCCCTCGTCCACCAGGGCGACATGACCCAGAATGTCTACATACGCTCGGGTGACTTCATCTACCTTCCCTCGGTCAGCAACCAGGAAGTCTTCGTCCTCGGCGCCGTTAAAAACCCCCGGGCAGTCGGCCTCAGCGGACGCATGGGTGTGATCGCCGCCATGTCCGATGCCGGTGGGCCGATCCCCGGAGCCTTTTACCAACAAATGCTCCTGATCCGGGGCAGCCTCACCCAACCCAAGGTCGCCGTCTTCAACTTCAACGACCTGGCCACCGGCAAGTTGCCCGACTTCCCGCTCCAGCCCGGTGATGTCATCTGGGTGCCGAACAGCCCATGGCAGCGTCTGGAGAAATACCTCGACAGTGTCATCGGCACGGTCAGCCGCACCATCGCAGCCAATGAAGGCCGCAACGCCGTCGAGGGCAAAGGCGCGGGCAAGGTCGACACCTCCATCTCCGTCGGCAACTGACGCCATGGAGCTGAAATACATCCTTTTCTGGCTCGTCGCCCTGGCCGGCATCCCCGCCGCCACCGCCCTTTGCCACTTCGTCCCCCGGTTCCGCCACGTCCTCTTCATTGCCATGGTCTGGTGCACGGCCGAACCCGACACCGTCGGCATCAACTTCCTTTCCCGCGAGTTCTACCGCGCCATGACCCGCGGCATCGAGATCAGCCTGGCTGACATCTGCGCCGTTTCCCTCGCCTTCTGTTTCCTCCTCGACCCCAAGATCCGCCTCCGCTGGTTCCCACCCCTCACCTTCTGTTTCCTGGCCTACCTGGCCGTGGCCGTCATTTCCTGGATGCTTGCCGTGCCTTCCCTATCCGTTCCCTCGGAGGCGGTCCTCGTGCCTTACCCGGAATTCGAAACCACGCTCTACCCCTTGTTCGAAATCACCAAGATCCTTCGCGGCATGTTGCTCTTCTGGGTTGTCTACCAGTACGGTCGCGAGGAGAAAAACATCCCCGTCGTCGTCGCCGCCCTCGGACTGACCGCGGCCTACCTGACGTTCATCGTGCTTTACGACCGCTACCTGCTCGGCATCAACCGCGTCAAGGCCACCCTCGGCCACCCCAACACGCTGGCCACCTACATGGCCATGATGGCCACTTTCCTCTTCGCTTTCGCCGTCGCCGCCCGTGGCTGGTGGCGCAGCTTCCTCATCCTCATCCCCTGCGGATTGGCCGCCCTCTGCGTGCTCATGACCATTTCCCGCGGCGGCCTCATGGCCATGGCCGCGGGCATGGCCCTGGCCTTCTGCCTCCTCATCCTGCGCAACGTATCACTCAAAAACGCCGCCCTCATTTTCTGCGGCGCCCTCGCCGGCACGGTCATGATCGCCATGGCCGCCGACACCCTCATGAACCGATTCTTTGGCGAACAGGACGCCGAGGCCGATTTGGAGTACCGCGGAAAATACAACGACGAAGCCAAACTCATGGCCCGTGACCACTTCTTCGGCGTCGGCCCCGGTAATTTCTCCGCCTGGTCCTGGAACGGCTATGCCGAAACCGTCGACCCCGAACTCCCCCCCGGCACCCCGCCGCACAACCTCTGGTTCCTCACCCTGGGTGAACTCGGATGGCCCGGCCTCATCTTCTTCGCCCTGATCTGGCTGCGCTTTTACGCCACCGTCGCCTGGCCCTGTCTGGTCGCCCCGAGTGGATGGCTGCACACCGCCATCGTCGCCGCCACCTGTGCCACCCTGGCCGGACACCTCCAGAACGCCCTCCAACTCGGCTTCCGCCAGAGCCCGCTTTTCTTCCTCAACCACCTTTTCCTCGGTCTGGCCCTCGCCGGATGCGCCGCTTTGGGCAAAAACGCTTCCCGTTCATGACAACCCCACCCGGCCGGCTTCCCGAGCCTTACCAATCTCTCGCGGATCGAATCGGCACCGACCGTCTCCGCCACCGCCTCTGGCTCCAGGCCAGCCACTGGGCCCGGCTCCAGCACCAGGGCGAGGGCCTTTTCCAATTGGAGAAGTTCCTGCCCGTTGACTCACTCGTGCGATGGGGGCTGCGCATGACCGGTTTGGCCGCCTCCGCACGCAATAACTTCCTCGCCGTACACTGCGTCGAACAATCCTGGCACCTGCCACGCCTCCCGCAACACCTCGACGGCCTGCGAATCCTCCAACTCTCCGATCTGCATCTCGACCTCGATCCCGCCCTGACCCCGGTGCTCATGGAAATCCTGCGAAAAACTCCCCACGACATCGCGGTCGTCACCGGCGACTACCGCAATTCCACCGACCAGGATCCCTCCGCGTGTATGGAGGAAATGAAACAAATCATCCCCCTCCTCGCACCCCGCCGTTACGGCATCCTCGGCAACCACGACTTCATCGAAATGGTTCCCGTCTTGGAGGATGCCGGACTGCCCATCCTCCTCAATGCCGGCACGGTCATCCCCGGCACCCATGGCGACCTGGCCGTGGCGGGGGTCGATGATCCGCACTTTTACCAAACCCACGATTTCAACAAGTCCCGCTCGAACATACCCGACGGGGTCTGCACCCTCCTCCTCTGCCACAGCCCGGAGGAGGCCGAAGAAGCCTCCCTCCACCCCTTCGACCTCATGCTCTGCGGCCACACCCACGGCGGCCAACTCTGCCTTCCCGGAGGACGCCCGCTCGTCTGTCCGGTGCGACGCGATATGCCCCTCAGTCGCATCCATGGCCGCTGGCAATGCGGCAACCTTCCGGGCTACACCTCGGCCGGCACCGGCAGTTGCGGCGTCGCCGCCCGCCTCAACTGCCCCCCGGAAATCACCCTCCATGTCCTCCACCACGGTTGAAATAGTTCTTTTGGAATCCCCATCCCTCTCTTAACATCTTTTCATGGCCTTGGGTTCCGCGGAAGTCGACGGATCGATCTACACCCGGTTCGTCACCGGACGGAACAGCACCAGGGTTTATCAGGACAAGCCCGTTTCCCGCCAACTGGTGGAAAAAATCATCGGCGACGCCATCGAGGCTCCCACTTCCTGCAACCGCCAACTCTGGCACTTCATCGTCGTTGACGATCCCGCCGTCAAGGCCCGCCTCAACAAGGAAAGCGACGCCCAGCAATCCTATCTCCACGACGCCCCGGTCATCATCGCCCTTTTCTACGACACCAGCCTCGAACCCCGGAATCCCTGCAACACCGCCCAGGTCACCGTCGGCATGGCCACCTACGGCCTGCTGCTCGCCGCCGAGGCCGAGGGACTCGGAGCCATCTACCTCGGCGGCATCCGCAACCCCAAAGGCGCCTGCAAGGCCCTCGGCGTGCCTTCCTTTTGGGCCAACTACGGATTTGTCTGCCTCGGCTACCGCGCCGACCAACCCCCCGCTCCCATCCCCAGGCCGGTCGCATCCGTCATTTCCTACAACCGCTACGACCTCCCGGAAAAACGCTACCACATGGACATCCGGCCCCACTTGTGGTCGCTCTCCCAACTGGCCGACTTCCGCGACAAGCTCCTTTGGTACAAGGGCATCGCCATCGACGGCAAAACCCTTCACGTCGACCCCGACGCCCGCTTTTCCCGGAAGTTCCACCACCTTGCCGTCCGGGCCGCCCAACTCGCCGCCACACGTCACAACCCGGTGGTGCTCGATTTCTTTTCCCTCAACGGTGACGTCCTCCTCCAACTCGTCAACGCCATCGGCCCCGGGAACGCCCGCTTCCTCGCCTACGACCTCACCCCCGGCATCGGCGACTTCATCGCCGAACGCTTCCGCCGCATCTTCCCTTCGCTTCCCTACGAATACCTCCTCAACCCGGACCCGGCGCGGGTGCACATTCCGGTCGGCGACCACGCCGTGCATGTCCTCACTTGCTACGAACGGCTCGACCAATTCGAAGACCCGTTGCCGCTGCTGCGGGAAATGCGACGTGCCCTCCACCCCGATGGTACCGCCCTCGTCATGGTCTCCGGACGTTTCTACCCCCACCTCTACCGCTACCGCCGGATGCGCCAAAAGAACTACGCACTTGGGCGCAACTGGAACCGCGGGCCCGAGCGCAAATTCAACCCCTCGGAGATCGAGGCCGCCTTCCAAGAGGCCGGATTCAAGGTGGTTGACATGGCAGGCTATCAACCCGTTACCCTAAAACTCCTTCAATGGACCGAACAACTGGCCCGCAAGGCCGGGCTGACTGCCTGGGCCGACCGCTTCGCCTCGGAACGCACCGACCACCTCCTCACCCGCTCCTTCGACCGCTTCTTCAGCAGTTCCCTCCTCTATGAAATCCGACCGGAAACCCGTTGATGCCGCCCAGGCCGTGGCCGCGCTCGAGGCTTGGTTCGCCACCGTCACCTCCGACGCGGGCGTGACGGGGCCCGCCCTCGGCATCCGCGCCAACTGCCTCGGTTGGTGCGGCCCGGCCCACGATTGGCGGCTCGAAGGCTTGATCGAGGGACGCATCCTCCGCCATCAGGCCACCGGCGACCCCACACATCTCGATTTTCTGGAGATCACCCTCCGCCACCTCATCGCCGCCCAACTCGGTGACGGCTCCTTCCGCAATTCCTACTTCGAATACAATCCCTTCGAGGGCGGCATGCCCCACGAACCCGCCGTGCTCGCCTCCGCCCTCCGCGCCCGCACCGTGCTCGCTTCGGCCAACCGTGCGGTCCCCGGACTCGCCGAAGCCGTCACCCGGGCCCTCGACGGACGCCACCTCCGCCTCCTCTGGAATAAAACGCTCCACACCGTCCGCGATTGGGAAATTTCCGACTACCAATTCGGTCCCTCCATCTCCGCCGCCGCCGTGCTCGACCTCATCCTGGAATGGACCGCCTGGCAGGGGGAATGGGAACGCTA
The DNA here is from genome assembly GCA_033875315.1 of Candidatus Methylacidiphilales bacterium. Taxonomy (NCBI): domain Bacteria; kingdom Pseudomonadati; phylum Verrucomicrobiota; class Methylacidiphilae; order Methylacidiphilales; species Methylacidiphilales bacterium. The sequence continues at coordinate 11,217 of JANRJG010000008.1, read as the reverse complement.
CCAGGAACGCGCCTCCCAACTGGCCGCCTGGATCCGAGGCTTGCAGGAAACCTCCGGCTCCATGGCCGGAGGCATCCACACTTCCAACCGCCGGGGAGGAGGCATCTCCCCCTTCTACAGCGCGCGCTGCCTCGGTCCCCTCCACCGCTACGCCCAACGCACCGGCTGCACGGAAACGAAAACCAGCATCACGAATCTGGTCGCCTTCCTCCACCGCCAACAACTTCCGGAGGGGGGCTTCCGCCGCCTGCTCTGGAACTGGCGTCCCGCTTCCGCCAACCCCCTCCACCTCGGCACCTCCGCCGCCATCCTTCACGCACTCCACCCCTTCCAGTCCCTCAGTGCGGAAGATCTGGCCCGCCAACAGGCATGGCTGCTCTCCCATGCCACCCCCTCTGGCGCCTTCCGCGCCGCGCTCGGTCATGGGCGCCTCCACCACGGCTCTGGCACCGGAACATCCGACTGGCGCGACTGGATGCCCTCCCCCGGCTGGCAGGACAAGATCTACCTCTTCTTCTGCCAACTGGCCCCCGCCAGCAAGGAACGCTTCGATCCCCAACCCTGGTCCACTCCCACCACCGTTCGCCACGCCTCCGGTTTCTATACGGAAACACCCGATGACATCACCGTCCAGCGCGGACGGGATACCGTCTACCACTGGAAAAAGAAAACCCAGGTGCCCGACCTTTGTCGCCTGACATGACCCCAGGCTCCGCCAACGGTGAACCCAAAAAGGCCCGGACCGCCGCGCCCGAAGGCAGCTTTTCCGAGGAAGCCGTGGCCGGCGCGCCCTGGATGATCGGATCGAAGCTCATCCTCTTTTTCCTCTACCTCGCCATCTCCATCCTCACCGTCCGCGGTCTCGGCAAGGAAGCCTACGGTGTCCTCTCCATCGGCAAGAGTATCGTCGAATACCTCTTCGTTTTCGCCGCTCTCGGTCTCAACGCCGCCCTGCTCCGCTTCATCCCCGAACTGACCCACCACCGCAACAAGGCCGGGCTCGTGCGCTTCCTCACCCGCTCCGCCCTCATCCAAGCGCTGGCCGCTCTTCTCATCGGTCTGGCCCTTTGCTTCGCCGCCCCGTTCACCACCCATGTCCTCGACCCGCGCGTGTCCGCCATTCTCCCCTGGTTCGCCCTGCTTCTGCCCGCGCTCCTGGCCAAGGATTATTTCAACGACTCCCTCACCGCCCTCTTTCTCTCCAAAAAAGTCGCCCTACTTTCCCTCGGCCAAACCCTCGTCTGGCTCGCCCTCACCCTGGCCGTCCTGCATCTTGGCTTCGGTGTCCCGGGCATCCTCGCTGCCCAGGCCCTCTCGATCTTCGCCGCTTCCCTTCTCGCCGCCCGCTGGCTCATTCGCCACGTCTCATCCCTCGACTGGCGCTCCCCACCCCAGGGTATCGGGCGCGAACGCACATTTCGTCTGGCCATCCCCGTCCTGCTCAACCAGGCCTTCCGCACCCTCATGCTCAAGTACACGGAAGTCTTCTTCCTCGGACTTTTCGTCGGCACCACCGCCGCCGGGGTCTACGATCTGGGTTACTCCGTCCCGATGTTGGTCATCACCTTCATCCCTCTGGCCGTACAGACCCTTCTCGCCGCCGGCTTCAACCAGGCCTTTACCCGCGATCCGGCCTCGCTCCCCTCGCTCATCGACACCTCGTACAAGCTGCTAATGGTCCTGAGTGTACCCTTGGCCGCGTTCGGGGTTTTCTTCGCCCCCCGTGGCATCGAACTGGTTTACGGCGCGGACATGGCCGCCTCCGGCCCCGTGGCCTCGGCCTTCTGCGTGCTCCACCTCCTGCCCCTCATCTCCATGCCGCTGGCCATGGCCATCACCGCACGGGAAAAAACCAGCCAGACCCTCCACCTCATGATCCTCCAGGTGCTGCTCAACGTGGGCCTCGATCTCCTCCTCATCCCGCGCTTCGGCATCCCCGGGGCTATCGGCGCGGTCGCCCTGACGTTCTTCCTCACCATCCCGCTCCGCATCGCCAATGTCCGCCGCATCATCGGACCCTTCCCCTTCCCAGCCGGGTTCCTCCTCCGCCTCGCCCTCCCCTGCAGCCTGCTCGCCGGCTTGATCTACCTCGCCCAACCCAAGCCCTCCCTGCCCACGCTGCTCATCCAGGCCGCCCTCTATATCGGCCTCTTCCTCGCCTCCCTGCGCTTCCTGCGCTTGGTTTCCCTGCCCGACCTGCTCCAACTCCGGACCCTCCTCCCGGGCAAAGCCGCTCGCCTCTTCGACCGCGCCCTCCACCTTCCCCACCCCGCATGAACGCAAACCCACCCTCCATCCTCCTCGGCGGCGTCCCCTTCGGACGCAACAACGTCGGCGACGAAGCCATCCTCGAATGCGTCGTTAGCGCCGTCCGCAAGCTGCGGCCCCACGCGCGGATTTCCGCCAGCACCGACGACCCCGAAACCGCGCAACGACTGGGCATTCGAACCGTCGAACTCTTCGGCTTCGAACCCCCGTTTTCCCGCGCCACCATGCGGCGCGAAGTCGAATCCCACGACGCCTTCATCTGGGCCGGGGCCACCGGCCTATCGGACTATCCGGAAATCCCTCCGGAAATGCTCCGCATCGCCCAGGCCGCGGGCAAGACCAACGTGGTTTGGAATGTCGGCATGAACACCGAACTCAACCCGGCCAAATACCGGCTCCGCCCGGGACGGAAAAAACAACTCCTCTCCCTCGCCTCCCGCCTCACCCTCGGAGCCTGGAACGGCCCCGCTTGGTGGGAACAACAGGCCGAAGCCCGCGCCCGCAGCGTCATCCGGGACTCCCTCTCCCGCTGCGACCTCGTGGTCGTCCGCGACCCCGAGAGCAAAATCGAACTCGAACGCAGCGGAGTGGCACGCGAAATCGTCGTCGGTGCCGACACCGCCCTGCTCCAACAGGCCCAGCCGGATGACCAGCTCGTGCTGACGGAAGAAAACCGCCGGCTCCTCTTCGGCCCTGCTCCCCGCTTTGGCTTCTGTGTTTCCGCCCAGCGCGAGATCCGCGGACGCGACCGGCTCATCGCCCTGCTCGACCGGCTGACCGCCGAACTCGGCATGTCGCTCATCTTCATTCCCATGAATCCCCTAACGGATGCGGCATTGATGGCCGGACTCAAAAAAGAACTGCGCCAACCGGAACGCGCCACCGTCATCGAAGGTCGGCGCGACCCCGATGAAATCCTCGCCATCGCCCGCCACCTGGACGTCGTCGCCGCCAGTCGACTCCACCTGCTCATCCTTTCCTCGATTTATCACATCCCGCTTATCGGCATCTCACGTGGCTCGAAGGTCGACAATTTCCTCGCCCCTTTCGGCCTGAAGGCCGTCGGGACAGTCGAGGAATGCGACTTTGACGCCTTCTTCGTCGAGGTCCGCCGCCTGCTCGAACAAAAGGCGACTTTCAGCGCCCATTCCCAATCCGTGCGCAGCCAACTCCTGGCCCGCCTGGACCTGGCCCTGACCCGGCTCGACGCCGTCCTTCCCCGTTGAGCCAACCATGAAACCCCTCCCGCCCAGCTTGAAGTCGGTCGCCCACGTCCTGCGCCGCATGACCACGGCCAAGTGGGGTGGCACTGAAACCGTGGTCCACCAACTGGCCCGGGCCTACGAAGCCCGCGGCATCCACAGCCCGGTCCATTGCACGTCCATGCTTTCCCAACCCGGCGTGGAGATCCGCGACACCGTCCAGATCCACCGCCACCGCTACCTCTTCCCCTGGCTCGGGCTTTCCGCCGACGACAAACAACGGCTCCAGCTCAAGGGCGGCAGCCCCCTGGCTCCAGGGATCCTGACCGATCTCTTGCGCCAACCTGGGCTTTCCCTCATTCACACCCACGTCCAACTCCGCCTCGGTGGCATCGCCCGCACCGCTGCCCGCCTGCGCCGCATCCCCTACGTCGTCTCCATCCACGGCGGACTCCTCACCACCCCGGCCGAACAAGTGGAGAAGATGAGGGAACCCTTCGCCGGCAAGCCTGAATGGGGCAAGGCCTTCGGCCTTCTCCTCGGTTCACGGCATGTACTGCGCGACGCCGCTGCCGTCATCTGCGTGGGCAGCGACGAAGCCGCGCTCATGCGCGCCAAATGGCCTAATTTACGGATCGAATACATCCCCAACGGCGTCGATACCGCGACCTTTTCCTCCGCCACCCCCGACGTCTTCCTCCGCGACCATCCCCAACTGGCTGGCAAACCGTTTCTCCTCTGCGTCTCCCGCATCGATTTCCAAAAAAACCAACTCCTGCTCGTGCGTGCCTTCGCCGAATTCTCCCGCAACCATCCCCACCACCACCTCGTCCTAATCGGTCCGGTCACGGTCGAGGACTACCAACACCAGATCCGCCAGACTGCGGCGGAACTGGGCATCGCCGACCGCCTCCTCATCATCCCCGGATTCAGTCCGGGCGACCCCCGCCTGGCATCGGCCTTCGCCGCCGCCGAAACCTTCGTCCTTCCCACTGACCACGAACCTTTCGGCATCGTCATCCTTGAAGCCTGGGCCGCCGGAAAGCCCGTCATCGCCACCCGCGTCGGTGGCATCCCCGGCTTCACCACCGACGGCGAAAACATCCGCCTCGTGCCCAAGGGCGATGCCACCGCCCTTGCCACCGCATTGGGAGAACTGGCGGCCTCCACGGCCCTGCGCGAACAACTGGCCAACGCCGGGCGCAAACTCGCCTTGGAAACTTACGATTGGTCGAAGGTCGCCGACCGCCATCTGGAACTCTACCAAGACATCCTCTCGCGCAGAGGCGCAGGGACGCAGAGGTTTTGATTCTTCTCGTATGAACCCCAACCTTCCTTCTCCCTCTCCGCGACTCAGTGCCTCCGCGCTAGTCCTTTCCGAAAATGGACCCAGCTACGCACCAACGGGAACCTTTTCTCGCGCAGTGACGCAGGGACGCAGAGGTTTGATTTTCTTCCCATGAACCCCAATCTTCCTCCCCCACCTCCGCGCCTCAGCGCCTCCGCGCGAGATCTTTCTGAAAATGAGATCGGCACCCTCATTTTGGAGTCCGCCATCGAGATGCACCGCCAACTGGGCCCTGGATTACTGGAAACCGTCTATGAAGCGGTCCTCGCCCATGAACTAACCCGAAGAGGCTTGGACGTGCAACGTCAGGTTCCCATTCCGATAAGCTATCAAGACCAAAGCTTCGACGAAGGTTTTCGTGCGGACCTGATTGTAAATCAGAAAGTCATACTAGAACTGAAATCAGTCGAGAAGCTATCCGCAGCGCACCGCAAACAGATTCAAACCTATCTCAAATTGTCAGGTTTGAAGCTTGGCTATTTGCTCAACTTCGGTGCTGCCCTGCTGAAGGAAGGCATTGTGCGCGCCGTAAATAATCTAACTGAAGACGAACCTCGCACAGAGTCGCTGAGTTTATGATTCTTTCCTTATGATCGCCCCCCCTCCTCCGCGCCTCAGCGCCTCCGCGCGAGTCCTTTCCGAAATGGACCCAGCTACACACGAACGGAAACCAACTACGCACGAACAAGAAACATTTCTCGCGCAGAGGCGCAGAGACGCAGAGGTTTAATTCTTTTCGTATGAACCCAAACCTTCCCTCTCCCCCTGCGCGCCTCCGCGCCTCCGCGCGAGACTCACTGCCTGCCGTCTCCATCCTCATGCGCTCGATGAACGAGATGCCCCACCCGCCGCGCGTCCTGGATGCCCTCGCCCGCCAAACGCTGCAGGGCTTCACTCTTTACAACGTCGATTCGGGCTCCACCGACGGCACGGTCGAAGTCTTCGAGAAAGCCAACCCGGCACGCCTGCGTAAAATCGCCCCGGCCGACTACATCCCCGGTCGTGTGCTCAACGAGATGGTCGCCGCCGCCCCCGAATCCATCACCGTCTTCCTCAACGCCGATGCCGTCCCCACCGACGAGCACTGGTTGGAGAATCTCCTGCGTCCCATTCTCGAGGACCGAGCCGACGCCACCATGAGCAAACAAATCGCCCGCCCGGACGCCCTTTGGGTCGTGGGCGACGACTACCTCCGCGCCTACGACCCCCGCAACATCAAGGAAGAGAATGAGGATTTCTTTTCTGCCGTTTCCTGCGCCTTCAAGCGGAGCCTTTGGGAGGAAACGAAGTTCTATGAAGACGGCTACGCCGAGGATCTCGTCTGGGCCGCCGCCTGCCGGAGGAAGGGTGCCCGTTTCCGACTGGTCCTGGATTCCGTGGTGGAACACTCGCACAATTATTCCCTCCCCTCTCTTCACAAAAAGAAATACCGCCACGGCATTGTCTTCGCCCGCCTCTACGGCCAGCAACCACGGTTGCTTTCCCGCCTGGCTGGTTGCACCAAGGAAATGATCCGCGACACCCTCCGTGCGATCGCCAACGGACGGATCGGCACACTACCTTACAACCTGCGCTATCGCGCCACCATCCACAGCGCCTTCCACCAGGGTTTGATAGACGGACAAGGCCAGCCTTCCCTGCCATGAAACGCCTCCCGCTTTTCATCTTCATCGACGCGTTCGGTTGGGAAATCCTCCGCCGCCACCCGGATTTTCTCACCGACCTCGCCCCGTATCGCAAACCCCTGCGCACCATCCTCGGCTACTCCTCCGCCTGCGATCCCTCGATCATCTCCGGGAAAATGCCCGGCGAACACCGTCTGTGGTCGTCGTTTTATTTCGCCCCGGCGACTTCCCCCTTCCGTTGGCTGCGCGCCCTGCGTTTCCTGCCCGCCGCCCTGATGAACCGGGCCCGCGTGCGCCACCTCCTCAGCCGCCTGATCAAAAAACTCCATGGCTTCACCGGTTACTTCCAGATCTACAACGTCCCCTTCGACAAACTCGGCCTCTTCGACTACGCCGAAAAAAAACGCATCTGGGAACCCGGCGGCCTGCCCGTGGGAGAAAACATCTTCGACCAACTCAAGCAGACCGGGAAACGCTGGTATGTCCATGACTCCTCGTTGCCCGACGAAGAAAAGATCCGGCGACTGGAGGCCCGCCTCGAAGCCCGCGACATCGACTTCGCCTACATCTCCCTGGGCAAGCTCGACGCCTGGATGCACGCCCACGGCCCCTTGGACGCGGGTGTTTCGGATCTGGTCCGTTGGTACGACGGACAAATCCGCGCCTTGGTGGCAAAGGCCCGCCGCTCCTACGACGAAGTCCCCTTCTGGGTCTTCACCGACCACGGGATGCACGACGTCACCGACACCGTGGACCTGCAAAAGGAAATCGTCGCCACCGGATTGGTCTACGGGAAAGACTTCACCGCCTTCTACGATTCCACCATGGCCCGGTTCTGGTTCCACCGCCCGGAGGCCCGCGCGCGGCTGACCGCCTTGCTCGATGCGCACCCCAAGGGACGCCTCCTGCAGGATGACGAACTCCAACAATTGGGTGTCTTCTTCCCCGACCACCAGTACGGCGAAATGGTTTTTCTGGTGAATGGAGGCGTGCTCATCGTCCCCAGCTTCATGGGCGCCAAGCGCATCGCCGGAATGCACGGCTACCACCCTGACGAACCCGATGCCTCGGCCATGATCTGCTCCAACCAAGCCCTGCCGGAATCCCTGGGCTCGATCGAGCAGATCCACCGGCTCATGCTTCCCTTCGCCTCATCTCCATGACCGACGCGCCCAAGCCCCGCATATTGGTCGTCGACGACGAGCCCGCCATCCGCGAACTCCTGCAGCGGCTCTTGCAGGATTACTTCACCGTCCACACCTGCGCCGACGCCCGCGAGGCCGAGGACCTGCTTTCCCGGGCGGATTACTGCGTACTGCTGTGCGACGACCGGATGCCGGGAGAAAGCGGATTGGATTTCATGGCCCGCATCCGAGGGCGGCATCCGCATTTGCAGCGGTTGCTCCTGAGCGGCATGGCCGACCATGAGCGCCTGACCCTAGCCATCAACCGGGCGCAAGTGGACCATTACGTGTCGAAAACCACCGATTTCTCCGTAATCCGCCGTATCTGCTTGGAGTCCGCCCAGCGATCGCTCAGCGCCCGTCGAGCCCACGCCGAAGCCCTCGAACAGGAACTTCTCCAGCGTCACACCAAGGGGTGGGAACGCTGGCGCCTGGAAACCCAACGGGCCGTCCACCATCTCACCCACAGCCTTCCTGTGCTATTGGCCGGAGTGGTCATCGTGGGCTTCGCAACCGCCCTGGTTGGCGTGCTCGTCCTGACCGCCCTTTACTTCCTCAAGTCAGCCCTCGGAATCGACGTCATCCACAGCCACCATCTCATCGACTTTTTCCGCTGATTTCTTGGTGACCCAAAGCTGCGGGAACGAGGCTCTGGCTCTTGGTGTCTTTCCAGATGCCTTTCAAGCGCTTGTTCTTCAGGGTGTCATTGGCCCAGAGATGCACCACCAGATCCATCGCCGTCCCCACCAGGGCCGCTGGTAACAAGGCCCAACGCCTGCCGCCCCGGGCCCAGCGCCTCAGGCGGGCGGTCAGACACCCCTCGTGCATCACCCACCAGTTGTCGCTCGATACACGCCGGTCGATCACGTTCAGAAACCACCCGGGATCTTCCGCGGATAAACGGCGGATGACCGCGTCCCCCGACCCCTCCCCGCGACGGCGTTGCAATTCATCGCGCAGGTAAGTGTAGATGGTATGCCCCACCGCCTGCCGTCGCTGGTTGGGCAGGATGTCGCCGATACGCGTATACGATTCAAAGACATGCGCCGCGCCCGGAGCCCGGCGGATACGTGAGGCATCAGCCGGTTGGGTGAAACAATCGGTCACCACCATTTGCTTGAGGAAGCCGTCCTCGACCAGAATGCCTTCAGGAATGACCAAGCGACGCAGGAACGACGCCCGCGCCGCGTAAAGCTGCCCGGTCAACTGGCCCGGGGCCTCACCGGTCATGCGGGATATGGCCAATGAAATCCGGTCGAAGCAGCTCTTGTGGGTCTTGAGGGCCACGTGTTTGATGGGTTGGTCGGTCGCCACCACCACAGAAGGCTCCGTTTCCAACAGATCCACCATGTTGCGAAGGGTGTCCCGGCCATGGAAGAGGATGTCGGCATCGGCCAGGATCATCACTTCTGCCGCGGGGTCGGCGAAACGATGGACGTACTCGTTCCAGGCGTTGGCCTTGCCGGGTCGTTCCAGCGACTGGATTTCCATCCGGACCGAGGGCAGACGAAGTGCGGCACGTTCATAAGCCCGGGAAATGGCACCCACTGTGTCGTCCGTGCAGGCGTTGGGTACGCACACCACTTGCACCTGCCTACCAATCTCATCAAACAGGCTTTGTCCGAAAAGGGAATCCAGCGTGGCGCCAATGGAGGCTTCCTCGTTCCACGCCAGAATGCCGATGGAAACAACCTTCAACACTCGGTCCAGCATGACAGGGCCCCCGCCCGCGACGAGTGAAATTCCCGGGCATCCCGCATCAAAACCCGGCACGGATGGCGGCCGGATCTTCCTCCTCGACCGGCCAACCCGGACGGTAACGGCGGCAGCAGCGGACCTCGCGGTCCCGGTCCAAGACCAACACCGAGGCCGTCTGGCCACGCAACAAGCGGTCGGCCTCGCCCAACAGTCTACCCAGGGGGCCCACCGGTTTCCGTCCGCCGCCGGACGAATCCTCCAAAATGAAGACCCCTCTTTCGTAGCTTTCCATGATCCGGATGAGGCGCATCCCCCCAGATTGCGACCCCGGGTCGGACAAACAAAGGGGCAACCCCGGCGGTTGGTGAACAACTTTGGAAATTGTGGAACTTTCCCGCCACCCCCACCGAACCATCACCCGGAGAGCTTAGAGCCTATCCGGATAACCCGCGTGATCCGCGCTGGGGGTCAAAAAGCCGTCCGGCGAGGCGCGAGGAGGGAGCAGGTATGAAATATACCCGTGACCGACGAGCAACGAAGCGGGGCGACTTTTTGGCCCCAGCCCGGAGGGTGATGGCGGCACCTGCCCGCCCCCTTCGTCGTCTCTCCCTTGCGTATCTCTTCCCGATATGCGCGGTCGCTCCTCCTCGGGTTCGGGCAGGTGGCACTCATCACGCGGGCCACGGGGGTTATCCGGATAGGCTCTTAGCCATAATTATGCAGTTCACCGCAAAGGTCGCGAAGATCGCGAAGTATAATCTTATGGCATTGAAGGCCTTAGGAAGTATTCCAACCCCCAATGACTTCGTGTCCTTCGCGCTCTTCGCGGTGAGCAACTGCATCGTTCCGGCTGGACTCACATCGTTTGACGGTCGGGGACGGGCAGGCTAAGCATGAGTCATGCAGCGCGCCCTTTGCCTTCTGGTCCTCGTGGGAGCCCTTGGCTCGCCTGTCCGGGCTGCCGACAACGAGTGGGTTCCCGGTTTGGGCGAAGCCTTCCCCCTCGCGGTCAAGGATGGGCGCGTGGTGCTGACCGAGAGCGTTCTGGTGACCCCGATCCAGATCCTGCCCGCAGGCACACTGGCCCGGAATATCTTTCCGATCCCGGAAGAGAAGGTCATCGCATCCACGGACAAGAACCGCCGGCGGGAACAATTCAAGGAACGCTACGGCAGCAAAGAATCCCAGATCACCGCCGTCGACCCGGAGAACGACCCCCGCCTGTTTTACGAACGGGCCGTGCAAACGCTGGCCGGCCAGGAAGCCTGGACCGGGGTGGACAAATTTGCCGCCTTCCTCCAAGCCGCCCCGGCCGATTCCTTCCTCTTCGCCTTCCAGGAATCGGCCTCGTCGCCGCCGGGTGTGTCGAAGTTCCAATTCCCGGAAAAGCTGCTGCTGAGCGAATCCGCCGGCGCCATCCGGGTCAGGGCCGTGGTGGCCGGGTCAGCGCCCGGCCAGGCCGGCCTCCGGGCCGGCGACCGCCTGGTGCGCGTGGGTTCTACAGAGTTGCAAGGTTCCTTGAAGACCTGGATGCGCGCCTTTCCCCTGGAAAAAGAAAAAGCCCAGATCGAAGGCCGTCCCCTGTCGGTGGCCTACCTGCCGGCCGATGGCGGGGAGCTCCGCACGGCCGAGATCCGTGTGCCGATCTCCCTGAAGAGCAATGCCGGTCTTTTCAATGACATCCCGCTCGACAGCAAGCCCGCGCCCAAGCCGGATAAGCCCCAGGTGGAAACCCTCCCACCGGACGGACCTTAGAGCAATTCCGGATTAGATAGGCACAATAGACTGTACAATCCCTGTCCGATGCCGTACCAAACTGGGGATGAACCCATTGAGTGCAGATTTAAGGAAGCGGATCATTGCAGCGCGTAAAAAAGGCCACCGTATCGTCG